>JANPAK010000048.1:0-2624 GCA_031429925.1 Variovorax sp. | reverse complement strand
AAACCCCAAACCCCAAACCCCTTTCAGGTAAAAACTTTTTTTGACAGAAACTTTTTTGAGACAATTTCTTAAAAGTTTAGTTATTTCCATCTGACATCGAGTCTTCTATTATCAGGCTTGATCCTCAATCCGATGTTCTCGACTTCTTTTCTAGCTTCTTCGTGATGGCGATCATTTGGAGCTCTGACCTGCATGACGCCTTGACCTGTTCGTTCGTTGGTGATGGTATTGTGAGGTATCTGACTTCTAACCACGTGGTAGCCTCTCTTGGCAAGCTCACGTTTGATTTCCTGAGGCTCGAGGTGCTCAGGGACGTTCACGGTCAAGACTGCGGACTTGTCAGAAAGTGGTTCCTCTGGAGTAATATTAGCCTACTCTTAACCTCATATGGATGTCTCTTTCCTGCTGGCACTCTCTCATAGAACTCAGTGTGCTTGACTTCAGTTGGTCTTGGTCTCTCTGGAGAGTAGTGGTATGGATATCCACTCTTAGTGTGAACAGTGTTGTATGTGGTATTTTTGTCTTTAATAGGAGCTGATGGCTTCTCAACTTTAATGACCTCTGGTACGTGAATCAGCTTTGCTGCCAAGATTGGCTCACCTCTGATGTCCGTATCATAAATTCCCGCAGGTCTGATTCTCTCTCCTTCAATAAAACTTCTGGTATGGCGATGACCTCTCTGAGACATGGAACCTGCAGGTATCATTCTTTCTGGTCTAGTAGAATCTCCCAAAATCGGAGTAACTGATCTATTTTTATCCGTTGATACCTTTTTTGATCTCCACCTCTTCTTTCGTAGTTGTGGCCTGTGAATATAGAACTCTGATAAGTAGGATGATCCCTTGTCCTAATAGGCTGTGCTGGTTCAACATATGTAGTTTTCTTCTTAGGATCAGCTTGTTGACATCTTGGCACTGAATCACTCGTCATATACCTCTTGAAGTCACTGGCATGTCTTGTCCTGTCAGGTTAACGTTTTGCTGAATACGGTCTCTAATGTGACTTGGACCTCCGCGAGGACCTGCAGGCTCGTAGTTGTAAGGCCAGAAAGTTGCTGCCATGGAGATATTATTTTATTTAACGACTAAGCACAAATCAATGAAAGATCAAAATTAAGGATTTAATATCTGTACTCTGGTTTCTTGTAAGGTCCCTCAACACTAACATTGATGTAGTCAGCCTGATCCTGTGAAAGAACTGTGAGGTTGGCTCCAAGGGCTGGAAGATGGAGTCTAGCGACTTCCTCGTCAAGGTGTCTTGGAAGAACAAAGACCTGACCTGGGGTATAAGCCTGGGACATCACCGGATCATGGATTGAGATCTGAGCTAGAGCCTGATTAGAGAATGAGTTGCTCATAACGAAGGATGGATGGCCGGTAGCACAACCGAGATTCATCAATCTGCCCTCAGCTAGAATTATGACACCATGGCCATCTGGGAAGACCCATCTGTCAGTCTGTGGCTTAATATTGATCTTCTTGATTCCAGGATAGTTCTTAAGACCAGCCATATCGATTTCATTATCGAAGTGACCAATATTGGCGACGATGGCGTTGTTCTTCATATTCTCCATGTGCTTGATGGTGATGATATCCTTATTTCCGGTAGCAGTGATGAAGATATCGCACTCGCTAACAACGTCTTCAACAGTCTTGATGATGAAGCCTTCCATGCATGCCTGAAGAGCGCAAATTGGATCAACTTCTGAGACGTAGGTAATGGCACCCTGAGCCTTAAAAGCTTGAGCACAACCCTTTCCGACATCACCATAGCCGCAAACCATGACTCTCTTTCCTGAGATCAGAACATCAGTGGCTCTCATCAAACCGTCGATGACGGAGTGTCTGCATCCATAGACGTTATCGAACTTGCTCTTGGTGACACTGTCGTTGACGTTAATGGCAACAAATGGCATTTCCTTTCTGGCAGCCAGCTGATAGAGTCTTGCAACTCCGGTTGTGGTCTCCTCTGAGACACCCTTGACACCCTTAGAAAGTCTCTCGAATCTTGTTGGGTCTGAAGGGATCATTTCTCTTAGACATCTGTAGAGGGCGATCTCATCATCATACTTGTAGGCATCTGGATCTGGAAGCTTCTTCTCTTCCCGATAAAGCTTTTCCCACTTTACTCCTTCGAGCAGAAGGATAGTCATATCTCCTCCATCATCAACAATAGAGTCTGGGCCCTGGCCTTCAGCGAACTCAAGTGCTTTCACAGTGCACCACCAGTATTCATCTGATGTTTCGTTTTTCCAAGCGAAGACATTGGCAGTCTTTGCTTGAACGATGGCGGCAGCGGCATGGTCCTGAGTAGAGTAGATGTTGCAGGAGCACCATCTAACCTCAGCACCGAGCTCTTGGAGAGTCTCAATCAAGACAGCAGTCTGAATGGTCATGTGCAGGGAACCTGAAATCTTCTTTCCCTTTAGAGGCTTTGATGAGCCGTACTTCTTTCTGATGGCCATCAGACCTGGCATTTCGACCTCAGCTAGCTCGATTTCCTTACGTCCGAACTCCCACTGGCTAATATCAGCAACTTTGTTGTCTTGCTCCATTTGTTTATGATAAAATGTAAGATGTTTGTTGAAGAACTTTCCTCAAAGATATGCAGGGGTGTGGGGTTTG
>JANPAK010000047.1:0-1759 GCA_031429925.1 Variovorax sp. | reverse complement strand
CTGCCTTGGCAGTGCACCAACACCGGCGGCTACTGGTAACGCAGTTCGAGAATGCCTTGGAGACCACAGATGCCGCGACAGGGCTGTTCAATGAACGCATTGCCCAGATACGCCTACCGAAAATGATCTTGCGTAGCAAGCGATTTGATCAGGCCTGCGGAGCCATCCTCGTGCATTGGCACGAATATGGGACAGTCATGAATAAATGCAGCGCAATTCAACGCTCGCAAATTTTCGCCCAATTGGGCAGCAGGCTTCGGCGCCTCTCCCGCGATATTGATACCGTCGCCAGAGTCAGTGACGATAAGTTTATATTCTTGGTGGAATCTCCCCTAACGCGTGAACAACTCAACGCGCTGGCCAGCCACATCCTCACCACTTGCATGCGACCAGCGGCTTTGATGCAAGATCATGCCGGTTTCCAGTTGCATTTGGCCTTATGGCTATCGAGCGAGGTGCCTGCCGACGCCAAGCAGGTCTTTGAGATGCTAGGCACACGCATCAACCACATGCGCGAGGGCACACAACGCCGCGTGCAGTTTGTCGACACGCCCCTAACCTCAGCGCCGCACTCGGACGCCGCTGAAGCCGAGCATGGAAGAAAACTCGTTGAAAAGATTAACGCTTTGGAGGCCAGTCAAAGTATGCCCAGCATCCGCTTCAGATCTTCTGACAGTGATCAAGGCCGAGGCTAAGCTACGCCCTGTGCATCTAAGCGCGCGCTAGGACGCGAAGATGCGATTGCACGCTACGAGCCAATGCAGCAAGGTTGTAGCCGCCCTCCAAACAACTCACGACTCTGCCTCGTGCGTGGCGATCGGCAATTGCCATGATGCGATCTGTCATCCATTCGTAATCCGCTTCTACCAAACCGAGCTGGCCTAAGTCATCGTCCCGATGCGCATCAAAGCCGGCACTGATAAAGATCATTTCCGGACGAAAGTCGTCAAGACGCGGCAGCAGCATTTGCTCGAACAACTCGCGAACCGCCATGCCGCGGGTGTAAGCCGGCACCGGCAGATTTAGCATATTGGCAGCATGAGATTGATCTCCGCTGTAGGGATAAAGGGGGTGTTGGAAAATGCCCACCATCAGGCAGCGCGGATCGCTCGAAAGAATGTCTTCCGTGCCATTGCCGTGGTGTACATCAAAATCCACCACTGCAACCCGTTTCAAACCGCGCCGATCAAGCGCATGCTTGGCGGCAATCGCAACGTTGTTAAATATGCAAAACCCCATGGCCTTATCGTGCGTCGCGTGATGGCCAGGCGGGCGGATTGCGCAAAATGCGTTGCTCAATTGCCCATCCAGTACCGCATCCGTTGCCGCCACCGCCGCCCCAGCAGCACGCAGCGCAGCCTGCCAGCTGTGAGCATTCATCGCTGTATCAGGGTCAAGGTAAACGTGATCGGGGCCACCAGCCAAGACCTCCGAGGCAATGCGCTCATGCATGCCCTGCATCGCTGCCACGTGCAGGCGGCTGTGCGCTAACTCAACGTCCGACAAGGAGGCCAGCGGAACTTCTGGTTGTAACAACACATCAAGCAGTCCTGTGCCCAGCAAATGATCGGCGATGGCGTCCAATCGTTCTGGGCACTCTGGATGCCCGTCCCCCATTTCATGGCGGCGGCAATCTGGGTGTGAAAAATACCCGGTACTCAAGATGGACACCCAGAAATCGGGTAT
Organism: Variovorax sp.; assembly: GCA_031429925.1. Lineage (GTDB taxonomy): Bacteria > Pseudomonadota > Gammaproteobacteria > Burkholderiales > Burkholderiaceae_C > JANMDU01. The sequence continues at coordinate 73 of JANPAK010000047.1, read as the reverse complement.
GGTTTGACCATGGATTCGAACAACATCAACACTCTTCTTAGTCGTCTTTTGCAACAGCTTAACACGGTCATTG
>JANPAK010000046.1:0-8233 GCA_031429925.1 Variovorax sp. | reverse complement strand
GCGTTCGATGGCAAAGCCTTCGGCCATCGCGCCTCGATGTACAACGAAATCGATGGCGCGTGGCCATGGCTCACGCAACGGTCCGGCAGGCAGCAAGCGGCCATTGCCAACGCCGCGCTCGTCAAAAACACAAATCTCGATGTCTCGCTGCAAAGCCAGGTGTTGAAGCCCGTCGTCGCATAGGATCACATTGGTGCTCGGATACGCGGCAAGCAGCGCAAGCGCCGCTTCTGCGCGTTCGCTAGCTACAAAAACAGGAGCGCCTAACTTTGATTTCATGAGGACTGGCTCGTCACCCACCTCCGAAACCGGTGTGTTGGGTAACACTTCCTGCACGCCGCCGCTCTTTCGGCCGTAGCCGCGTGAGACGATGCCGGGCGACCAACCCTCGCTTTGCAGCAGCTTGGCAAGCGCCATGACTACAGGCGTTTTTCCAGCACCGCCGACGATACAGTTGCCCACCACAATGACAGGCACAGGCACGCGACTGCTATCCATGACGCCGCTGCTGTAGAGCTTGCGGCGCAGCTTGATGACGCCACCATATAGCCAACTGAGATCGAGCAAAACAAACGAGAGCGCATCTTTACCACCAGGTGCATACCAAGCCTTTCGCAGCCGCTCAGAAAAACTCATGGCGGCAGGCAGTGCATTACTTTGCCGAGGAGGGCTGTGTCGCGAAGGTCACTTGCTGCAAACCCGAGCGGCGCGCAGCTTCCATCACGCTAATGACGGCTTGGTGAGTGGCCAATGCGTCTGCGCTGATGATGACAACGGTGTCTTTGCCTGCCTTGGCCGCGCCAGACAGCGCAAAAGAGACCGCGTCGACGCTTTTGCCTTCGACCGGGATTTTGTTGACGGCATAGCGGCCGTCGCTGCTGACCGAGACGATCAGCTCTTTGGGATAGTTGCGCTGCGCGTCTGCATCGGCCGTGGGCAGCTTGAGCTGCATCTCAGTAAACTTGCTATACGTGGTCGATAACATCAGGAAGATGAGTACGACCAGCAGCACGTCAATGAACGGGATCAGGTTGATTTCCGGTTCTTCCCGGTTACCGCGTCGAAAGTTCATGGCGCTTAGCTCCTCTATCTCAGTAGCCGGGACGCATGGCAAGAAGATGCCGCGCCATTTTGTCGGCCGCCAGTTCGAGGCTGAGCAAATAGCCGTCAACGCGGGCTCGGAAGTAGCGCCAAAAAATCAGCGCAGGAATCGCCACGATCAACCCGAACGCAGTGTTGTACAGCGCAATGGAGATGCCTTGAGCCAGTTGAGCAGGGTTGGCGCCGCTGCCTCCCACACCAGAGCCTTGCGCGCCGAAAATCTCGATCATGCCGATCACGGTGCCAAGCAGACCAAGCAATGGTGCGGCCGAAGCAATGGTGGCGATCGCAGGCAGGTAGCGCTCGAGCTTGGCTGTGACGCGGCGACCTGCGCCTTCCATGCTGTTACGCAACTCTTCTTCAGAGCAACGGGGGTTGCTGCCCAGCGCGCGCATGCCACTGGCCAATACCTCACCCATAGCCGAGTTCGCCTCGAGTTGGTTGATGACATCGGCAGTTGGCAAAGTTTGGCGGGAGACGGCGATGGCTTCGTCGAGCAGTTTGGGCGGCGCGACTTTGGCGGTTTTCAACGCGACGAAGCGCTCAATGACGAGTGCCATGCCAAGAATAGAGCAGGCAATCAGGGGCCATATCGGCCAGCCAGCGGCTTGTATGATCGAGAGCACAAGACTTCTCCTTTGATTTGCCCACATTATGCGCGATGATGCTATCGTTTTTGAAGCCCCGGGCGCGACCAGAGTTTGGGCGGTCGGTGCGCTGGTGCGCGCGGTGGCTGATGCATTGGAGGCGCGTTTCAACCCTGTGAGCGTCAGGGGTGAGATCACGGGCTTTTCGCGTGCGGCCAGCGGCCATTGCTATTTTTCATTGAAGGACGATGCTGGTCAGATCCGCTGCGCGATGTTTCGTCGGGCAGCCAGCTTGATGGATTTTCAGCCGAAAGAAGGCGATTTGGTGGAACTGCGCGGGCGCATCAGCATCTACGAGGCGCGTGGGGATCTGCAGCTCATCGTCGAAAGCCTGCAAAAAGCCGGGCAAGGCGCTTGGTTTGAGCAATTTCTCAAGCTGAAAGCCCAGCTCGAAGCCGAAGGCTTGTTTGATTCAGCTCGCAAACGTGAGATTCCTATTGCGCCAAGAGGCATCGGTTTGGTGACTTCTAGTGGTGCGGCGGCATTGCAAGACGTGGTTACAGCGTTGGCGCGGCGCGTGCCCCATATTCCCGTGTGGTTTGTGCCCGCGTCCGTGCAAGGCAATGGGGCTCCGGATGAGCTGATTGAGGCGCTACAAAAACTATATCAAGCTGCGCAGATTCCACAAGGACTACCCGGCAAATTGCTTGGTACGGCACCGAAAATCGATGTGATTTTGCTCGTGCGCGGCGGTGGCTCTATTGAAGACCTCTGGGCTTTCAACAACGAAGCTTTGGCGCGCACCCTTGCACAGAGCCCGGTGCCTGTGATTTGTGGCGTCGGCCATGAAACGGATTTCACCATTGCTGATTTCGTGGCTGATTTGCGAGCCCCCACGCCCACCGCCGCGGCAGAACTTTGCGCTACTGACCGCGCCACCTGGCTCGGCGCGATAGATTTGATGCAGGAGCGCTTGGACGATGCCTTGCAAGATGCGCTCGACGCACAAGCCCAGCGTATCGATGTTGCTGCCCGCCGACTCGCTCGCCCCAGTGATGTGCTCGCCGAGCAGCGCTTGGGTTTGCAGCATTTAGCATATTCTTTGAAACAACGATTGCTATCATTTAAAGAGCATTCTGCGCAGGAAATACGGCAAGTAGAGGCCAATTTCTCTCAAAAAGCGGCTGATTATATGCAGCGAGCGCGGGAGCGCCAGCAACGTGCCGCTCAGGCGATAGAACATCTGAACCCGCAGCGCGTCTTAGAGCGTGGTTATGCTGTGCTGCAAGATGAAAAAGGCAGCGTGATCAAAAGCACTGCACAAGCCGCGCCCGGCTTGGCCGTCAAAGCCCGCTTGGCTGATGGTGAGATTGCTCTTTCGGTGCGCTAGTTGTATGTGCCATCAGGGGCTTTCCTGCCCTTGAAAAATCATTCATGCAAGCTATCTACAATTGGCTATCCCATTCATTCACAACCCAAGAGGAAACCACCATGGAACACACCCTACCCGCATTGCCTTACTCGATTGACGCGCTCGCTCCCCACTACAGCAAAGAGGCGTTTGAATACCACCATGGCAAGCACCACAACGCATATGTGGTCAACCTCAACAACCTGCAGAAAGGTACAGAGTTTGAAAGCATGCCGCTGGAAGACATCATCAAGAAAAGCTCAGGCGGCGTTTACAACAACAGCGCCCAAATCTGGAACCACACCTTCTTCTGGAGTTGCATGAAGCCCGCGGGCGGCGGCGAGCCATCCGGCGCTTTGGCCGCAGCGATCAACGCTAAATTCGGCACTTACGCCGCTTTCAAAGAAGCTTTCGTCAAAAGCGCCGTCGGCAATTTCGGCTCTGGCTGGACATGGCTCGTGAAGAAGCCAGACGGCTCGGTCGATATCGTCAACACTGGCGCTGCTGGCACACCATTGACTACCGCTGACAAAGCGCTGCTGACGGTCGACGTCTGGGAGCATGCTTACTACATCGACTACCGCAATATGCGTCCCAAGTTCGTTGAGACTTTCCTCTCGAATCTCGTGAACTGGGAGTTTGCTGAGAAAAACTTCGTGTAAAGCTTTTCTGCATGATGAAAAAGCCGGCTGACGCCGGTTTTTCTACTTGGGGCTTCCAACAAGTCGCTGCGTTTAGATGACGCGTCACATTGATAAATAAGATATCGGCAAGTACTTTACGCGGACGAAACGCCAGTACAATTTATTCCAAAGTGAGCGCCTAAAAAGTGCTTTTTGTCACTCCGGCGGTGCCATATTTTTGGAGTCAAAATGATTTTTATGCGACTTTCGGTGTTGCGCATCGTTGTTGTGGCGGCGTTTGCAAATTTTGTCTCGTTGCCTGCAGTACAGGCACAGTCAAAAAACTTAGCGCCCGGCTTCACCGCTCGCCCTGTAGCTTCTAAGCTCGTTATTGTTCCTGTAGACATTGAACTCTTTTCACTGTCCGCTGGTGGGGTGCCTGAGCCAAAGGCTGATTGGACGCTGGCGGCGACCAAGCACTTCAGTAGTGCATTGAAAGCCAAGTCGGATGTTCTGGGAAGCAACGTCACGACACTGGCTGAGTCACAGTTAGATGAGTTTGCAGAGTTGAGTAATTTGCATGGTGCGGTGGCAACTTCCATTTTCAGGCACCACATGCTGGGGTTGGCTCTTCCGACGAAAGATGGCAAGCTCCTTTGGACGATGGGTGATGCGGTAACGGCGCTGCGGGATAAGTCCGGTGCAGACTACGCTCTGTTCACGTGGGTACGAGACAGTTATGCAAGCGCCGAGCGCAAAGTGGCCATGGTCGCATTCGCAATGCTTGGTGTAGGCATTGCGGGCGGAACGCAAACTGGTTACGCGTCTCTTGTCGATCTGAACACGGGGCAAATCGTTTGGTTTAACAGCTTGTTGCGACCCACGGGTGATCTGCGCGAGGAAAAACCTGCGCTTGAAACAGTGGTCGACTTACTCAAAGGCTTTCCTGCGGCAAAGTGACAGCGCAGGCGCTGAAAGGAAATGATGAAACGCCGCGACTGGCTGCGGTCTGTTTGTGGCCAGTGCTTGGCTGCTGGGGGCCTGTTTACCGGACTTCCTTCCGAGGCGCAAACTGCCGCGAATGGCGCTGATTTTGACAAGCGATTTGACCGACCAGCTATTGATTCTGATGAGGGTGGTCTTTGGGCGATGATGGATCGCGAAGAGACTAAGCTAAGACGTAGTGCGCTTGCGATCCGCGACGGCAATCTTACGAAGTATTTGCAGGACATGGTTTGTCAATTGACTCAAACCCACTGTCCGGATGTGCGTGTTCATGTGGTTCGTACACCGTGGTTCAACGCGAGCATGGCGCCAAACGGCATGATGCAAGTCTGGTCGGGTTTGCTCTTGAGGGTTGAGAATGAGGCTCAACTGGCGGCGGTGCTGGGCCATGAGTTGGGGCACTACTTGGAGCGCCACTCGATTGAGCGTATGCGGGACATCAGGAACCGAGCGGCTGCAGCTCAATTTATCGGCATGTTTGGCATCGTTGGCGCCGTTGGGCAGCTTGGCGTGCTGGCGGGCGCATTCGCTTTTTCACGCGAGCACGAGGTGAGGGCGGATCGTCTTGGCATGCGTTTGTTGCAGCAGGCGGGTTGGAGTGGCGAGGAGGCGCCAAAGGTTTGGGCGAACCTTCTTGATGAACTTAAGGTTGTCGGGGGCGAGGAGGTTGGAAAACGTAGCCCTATGTTTGCAACGCATCCAGCCATCGATGACCGTCGCAGCGAGTTGGGCAAGCTGATTGTGCCGGGTGGACAGGCTAATGCCCAGGCCTTAGCGAGAGTGTTGGACAAGCACCGATTGGGATGGATTCAAGACGAGTTTCGTCGCGGGCAGTTTGAAGAGAGCATTGCTTTGTTTGGGCGAATGGTCAAGGCAAATCCTAAGGATGCATTGGCGCTGTATGGCCGTGGCGAGAGCTATCGTCTACGGGGCACCCCCGAGGATAGTGATAAGGCATTGGGCGACTTGCAAATGGCAACTTCGCCCGAAATCTCTGCGGTCAAGCTTGTCGCAGAGGCTTGGCGCAGTCTAGGCTTGATTCACCAGCAGCGGCACGCTCCATTGCCAGCCGTCGAAGCGTTCGAAAAGTATTTAGCGATGGCACCCGATGCAGCCGATGCCAGCTTAATTCAGCATTACTTGAAAGATCTGAAACCATGAAGAAGTTATTTTTGTTGGCAATGACATTGCTTGTTGTGGGATGTGCAAGCATCGTAAAGGTCGATGGTGAGCAAACGATCAATGGGAAAATGAGCGTCAAGCTGCCACAGCCTTGGAATAAGGTGAGCTTAGCGGGCAGCCAGCAACCATTTGAGCTTTGGACTCAAGATGGAGTAACCATTGATCAACTTCGGTTCTGGTCGGGTGTTGCGCCCGCCGTTGCGTTGGTCGCTGAGCCTCCAAAAAATAGTCAAGGCAAAGCGCCGCGCGTGCCTAAGTTTACCGTTGGCATGAAACTTGACCAGTTTGCAAGTGTGTTTGAGCAGATACATGCGATTGACGGTTCAGCGGTGACGATCGATAAGGTCGAACCTGCGCAGCTCGGTTCTCAGCAAGGGGTGCGCTTAGAGTTTTCTGTGGTGCGACAGGGTGATGGCTTGCAGCTTCGCGGCATCGCTTGGGCTGCTGAGTTCAAGGGTCAGTTTTACGCTGCAAGCTACGTTGCGCCGCGGCTGGGATTCTTTCAGCGCAATTTGCCACAGGTGCTGGATATCGCGAAAAGTGTGACCCTTAAAGGGTGAGTGCTCTAACTTGAACTGGCCTATGCGTATCGGATCGCCACTGTCTTGAGCTGAGTAAACCCATACAGCGCCTCAAACCCTTTCTCGCGTCCGTAACCCGAAGACTTCATACCGCCGAAGGGTAGCTCCACGCCGCCGCCTGCGCCGTAGTTGTTGATGAAGACTTGGCCGGCTTGAATGCGTTTGGCGAGGCGAAGTTGGCGAGCGCCGTCGCGCGTCCACAGGCCAGCGACCAAGCCGAATCGGGTTGAATTGGCGATACGAATGGCGTCGTCTTCGTCTTTGAATCGCATCGCGCAAAGCACCGGACCGAAGATTTCTTCCTGTGCAAGGCGGTGATGGACGGGCACGTCGCGCAAGAGCGTGGGCGCTTGGTAGAAGCCCCCCTCCGGCGCCTCGTCGACCACCGTGCCTTGCGCCACCATCGGAATGCCTGCCACCTGCGCATCGGAGAGGAAATCCCAAACGCGTTGCTGCTGCGTTTGCCGAATCAGTGGGCCGAGCTCCAAATCCATCGCGGGCGGCCCGGCGCGCAGGTTTTCAAAGGCTTGGCCTAATCGATCCAGCAACTTGTCGTAAATCAGCTCATCGACCAGCAGTCGTGAGCCGGCAGAGCAGGTTTGCCCGGCATTTTGCACAATGGCATTGATGATCACGGGAATCGCTGCATCCAAGTCGGCATCGGCAAATACGATTTGTGGGCTCTTGCCGCCGAGCTCTAGTGTGACGGGGCAATGCCGCTCAGCCGCCACTTGCTGAATCAGAGTGCCCACCCGCGGGCTGCCCGTGAAGCTGATGTGATCAATGCCCGGATGCCGAGCCATCGCGTCTCCCACCTCATGGCCATAGCCGGTGACGACATTGATTGCGCCTGCGGGAAAGCCCACGTCAGTTGCGAGTTGTGCCACACGCAGCAGCGAGAGGCAAGCGTCTTCAGAAGGCTTGACCACACAGACGTTCCCCGCTGCGAGCGCACCGCCCACGCTGCGTCCAAAAATCTGCATCGGATAGTTCCATGGAATGATATTGCCCACCACCCCAAAAGCCTCGCGCCAAGTGAAGACGCTGTAGCCGTTTTGATACGGGATGGTTTCCCCATGCAGCTTGTCTGCCGCACCAGCATAGAACTCAAAATATCGCGCCAAAGCCACTACATCGGCTTTCGCTTGCTTCACGGGTTTGCCGCAATCGCGCAGTTCAATTGCCGCCAGTTCGTCAGCATGCTCTGTGACCGATCGCGAGAGCTTCATGAGCAATCGACCGCGCTCGACCGCGGTAACGTTTTGCCAGACATTTTCATAACAAGTGCGCGACGATTGCACTGCGGCATCCACATCCTGCGCAGTTCCCCGAGCGATGTGTTCATACACCTCGCCCGTTGCTGGGTCAGTGACGGCTAGGGTTTGGCCGCTGGAGGCGGGCACGTTCTGGTTGTGGATGAAATGGTTTTGCATGGTGTGGAAATTGTAGGCCTGAGCGTGATCGCGTTGCTCACTTTGTCGATTCGTCGGCAGCGAGCTTGCTGGGTGAATCGAACGATACTTGTTTGACAAAGTCAGCAATGCCAACTAAGACCGCTTGCATCTGATCCCTATGTGGTGAATGCCCGCAGGTCTCCAATTTCAATAGCCTTCTGTTGTTGATGTGGGAATTCGTGATGCTATGACTTAAAGCCTTGACATGGGTATAGCCCAGTGCATCGATCTGCGCCATCGTGCCATAGGGGTCATCATGGCCTTGAATGGCCAGCAATGGGCAGGTGAT
>JANPAK010000045.1:0-11737 GCA_031429925.1 Variovorax sp. | reverse complement strand
TCAACGGCGTGCCCTGCGGCAACATGTGCTCGGATGCTGGCACATGGAGCATGAGCTTTTGATCTAGGCTATGCGGCGTCTCCTTGCCAGAAACAAGACGTCGCCGCAGCACCCAGCGCCAAAACGGCAAGGCGTAGCGCTCAAGACTCAAAATGAATCGTAGTCGCAAAGACCAATCTAGCCTAGGCATGAGAACTCAACCAAGCAGACAGGTGCTGCCAATGCTTTTCAACCGAGCCCGAGTGCTGGCGAATGAATGCCTGCGCTTGCTGGCGCGACTGAATTTGCAGCGCAGGTTGTGTGAACCATGCCAGCCATCGCGCAGGCAAGGCATGAGCATCCGGCACTTGCGTCAACACACCCGCAGCAAGCGCTTCTTGTCCGGGGTATTCAATACCCCAAATGCTCGGGCCAACAATCACTGGCTTGCTCAAAGCGAGCGGTTCGATAATGTTGTGTGAGCCGCGCGGAACAAATGAACCGCATACCGTTACCGTATCGGCCAACGCGAGATAAAAATACATCTCGCCGAGTGAATCACCCAAAAAAACATCAACCGCAGGCGCCTCAGCGTTGATCATCCGCAATTCTCTGTCGAGAGCGCTGGATCTCTGCAAAAACGTGAGGCCCCGCGATATCAATAGCTGCGCTGCCGCCTCAAATCGCTGCGGACTGCGAGGGACGTAAACCAGCAGAGGCTTCGATAGGCCACGAGCCAACATATCTCTGGCAAACGCTTCAAATGCGGTCAGCACAAGCTCATCTTCACCCTCGACCACGCTGGCCATGCAAATAACAGGGCGGTTTCCAAATAGCGCGGGCTGGCTGTTCCGCAGATCGGCCGCTGCCTTGATGTGCAAAGGTGGTGCGGGCAAATCAAAGCGCAATTCACCGACAACTTGAACCCTTGTGCACCCCGTTGCTTTGAACCGTTGCGCGTGCAACTCAGATTTGCACAACACCAAGTCATAGCTGCGGAAGGCCTGCGAGCGTACGCCTGCCCAGCCTTGATCTTTCGCATAACTCTTTTGAGGATACTGTGCATTGACAATGCCAAGTGGGATGCCCATTTTCTTTAGGGTATTCGACAATATTGGCCATGTATCAATCTCACTGCTCAGCACACATCGCGGGTTGACGCTCTTGGCGAATGCTCGAACGGCCCAGGGCAGCTCCAACGGCAAATAACTTACCTGAACCCGACCCGACTTGATTGACTCAGCATAGCGCGTCATCGCGGCCTGCCTCCCGGCAGGGGTTAGCGTCGTGATGAGCACTTCAAACCCATGGGTGAGCGCCTCGTCGATCAAGGGCATCACGCCTCGGATTTCGCCCAAGGAGGCACTGTGCAGCCAGATGGGGCGCTGCAGACGACCGGAAATGCGGCCAAATCGCTCACCTAGGAACTGGCGATACAAGGGTTCTCGGCGGCCTCTGATCCAGAAATACGCCAACACAGCCGGCAAACCCACATGCCATGCGAGCATGTAAAGGCCAAGTCCCAAGCGCGAGGGCCAAGTTGGCACACCCACGCGTGGTTTAGACGGCAGTCCAGCCACCATCGACAAAATACTGCTGGCCTGTGGTGTAAGAAGCATCATCGGACATCAGATACACCACCATACCTACCATGTCTTCACGCTTGGCCATACGGCGCAATGGCGTTCGATCCGAGTAACGTTGTACAAAGACTGGATCATGATTGTTCTCGACGCCACCCGGCACCAGGGTATTGACGCGAATGCCCTTGTCGCCCCAGTAGGTTGCCAACCAACGCGTCAATCCATGCACGCCGGCTTTTGCGGCCGAATAGCCGGGGAAGGACTTGAACTTCATGCCTTCATAGATGCGATGGTCCGGTCCAACAACGCCGTACGTGCTCGACACGTTGACCATACTGCCTCCGCCACTCTTGAGCATCGCCTTGCCGCCCTCGCGAGCCACCAGAAAGACGCCTGTGAGGTTGACTTTCATCACCGCCTCCCACACCGCCAAGGGGTACTCCTCGAACGGTGAGAAGACTGCACCGCTACGCATCAAATGCTCACCGGTTGCAGCGGCATTGTTCATCACGCCATTGACTTGACCGAACTTTGCCATGGTTTGTTCAAACAACGCGATCACGTCGGCCTCGTTCCCAACGTCGCAGTCAATGCCTAGGGTCTCAACACCATGGTCTTGCGCGATCTTAGCTGCGAGTGCCTGAGGTTTACTCGCCGCCAAATCAGCCACAACAACACGCGCACCTTGTTTGGCAAGCGTGTCGCAATAAGCCGAGCCGAGCAGTCCTGTACCACCGGTAACTACGATCACTTTACCCGTCAAATCAAATAGCTTCCCCATAACTTTTCCTTTTGCTTTGCACTTAACGCACTTGCGCTTTGAATCGCTTCGCCATCAGATATTCAATCAACTCGAAGTCAAACTCGCTGTCGACATCCAAACTTTTGTCAGCGCCGATATCATAGCCTTGGGTGCGCCCAGAAAGCAGGCCGGTGCCAGTTCGGAGATAGTTCGGAGAAAGCACATAGATCGATGCGACATGGGTGTACACCTTAGGTGCGTCTTGGCGACGAACGATGGGGTTGGGCAGGGCTTTGCAAATGCGTAGGATGCCGTTTTCTTCCTCGAGCATATTGAAGTATGGATTCTTCGCAGCTTCGCAGATTGAAAACACGGCATCCATCCCGCTGGCGCGAAACTGCGCAATCGCTTTGGAGATATCCTCTGCGTCGCGCAACGGGGATGTGCAATCTAGATCCACAAACAGGTCAATCGGCTCTTTATAGTGCTCATCGCAGGCCTTCAAAGCGTGCTGCCAAACTTGCCATTTACCTGCCGTGTCGTTGGCCAATTCATCAGGGCGCATGAAGGGTACTTGCGCGCCATATTGCCTAGCGATTTCGGCGATTGCCATGCTATCTGTTGACACAACGACTCTGTCAATTTCCGGGCATGCAAGGGCTTGCTCAATACTCCAAGCAATCATGGGCTTTCCCAGCAACGGTCGAATGTTTTTGCCCGCCAAGCCTTTAGAGCCGCCACGTGCGCCAATCACACAAGTTACGTTCATTGCGCTTCTCCTGTAAGCCTAAACTGTTCCGAAACATCTTGTGGACGCACAAATCGCCTCTCCCGAGAGGATTGGTGGCTGGCAAGCGCGACGCGGAGCGATTGAATGCCCTCGTCAAGTGAGGCGGCGGGGGCAAGCGCGGGCTGTGCGACGCGCTTGAGAAAATACGCCATCGTCTCAACAAACATCATGTTGCGTTCGAACGTAGGCATGTGATGTACGGTCAATGACTGGCCGCTGGAGTCAGTAACCCTCACGCGAGACTCGCTGTAATCCCAAGTCAGCACGCCTTTCGCTCCCAGAATCTCAAGCGTTCGTCCGTAGCCGGGCCGGACATAATCCAAGTGAACCTGAGCTATGAGCCCGCTACCCAAACGCATGCTGATCTCCGATATCGCGTCTGTCTCGATCTCCAGTTGAGCTAAGGGCCGCTGCATTGCGCACACATCAACGGCCTCGCCGAACAACCAACTTACCACGTCAATTTCGTGAATCAACTCCATCGTCACGCCACCGCCGTAGCGAAAAAAAGCGCCGAACCCGAGCCGGTGATCTGTGCCAGGCCGCCAGTCCGGTAACCATTGACCAACAGATGCCCGAACATGCATCACTTCGCCCAGTTGCCCAGATTGCAAGTAAGACTTCATCCAGCGCAGATTGGGGTGAAAGCGCATCATGAAACCGAGCTCGACCACACTGCGTCGCTGCTCACACAAGACCTGAAAGTCTGTTAGACCAGCCAGGTTGGCGCTCAAAGGTTTTTCAATATAGATTGCGTTGCAAAATCGCAGTGCAGCCAAGGCGCTGGCCAGATGCTGGTCAGTGCGATTGGCAATCACGGCTGCGTCAAACCCGGCAACTTCCAATCCATCGAGACTCGCAACCGCATTGACAGCATCTGGCAAGGTATGCGCAAGTCCCAGCCGCAGTCTCTCGCTGTAGGCATAAACGTCATGGCCCAACAGCTGCAAATTGGTCATATGTCGTCGACCAATCGACCCGGTGCCAATCACCAATACCTTCATAGGATTCGTCCTGTTCTTCAACATGCTTATCGGAGCATAAACAAGCCATAAAATAGGCAACAATCAAGAGTATCCATCACAAACCGTTAGGAAAGAAGCCGCTCATGAAAATTGCCCATCGCGTCATCAGCGAGGTCAACCCACCGCTTGTCATCGCAGAGATCGGCATCAACCATGGCGGTAGCCTTGAAGTGGCCAAGAAAATGGTGCGCGCTGCGCATTCTGCTGGGTGCGAGATGGTCAAACACCAAACGCACTTTGTCGAAGATGAAATGACCGATGAAGCCAAGGACATCTTCCCGCCGAACGCTGATGTGTCAATCTGGGAGGTTATGGCCAAATGCGCACTTGCGCCTAGCGATGAAATTGAGTTGATGGAATACACCCAGTCGTTGGGGATGATCTATATCTCCACGCCTTTTTCGCGAAAAGCGGCAGATTTTCTCAACGATATCGGTGTTCCCGGTTTCAAAATTGGCTCAGGGGAATGTAACCATCTGCCGTTGATCCGGCATATTGCCAAGTTTGGCAAACCAATCATCATGAGTACGGGCATGCAAACCATCGACTCCTTACGCTCGTCAGTGCAAGTATTGGACGATTCAGGGGTTGACTATGCGCTTCTTGAATGCACCAATTTGTACCCTTCACCGCCTGAAATTGTGAGCTTGGCTGGCATCAAAGAACTGCAATCAGCATTCCCGAAAGCCCATATTGGGTTTTCAGATCACAGCATTGGCCCCAGCATGGCCTTATCTGCCGTGGCATTGGGCGCTCAAATCCTTGAGCGTCATTTCACAGACGACCGCTACCGCAGGGGGCCTGACATTGTCTGCTCTATGGATCCGGCTGAGTTGAAGTTCCTGATTGACCGATCTCGTGAAGTTCATACTGCTCTTCGCAACCCAAAGCAAAGAACTGCCCCCGAAGAGGATGTCTATCGCTTCGCACGAGGATCAGTGGTCGCCGAGGTTGACTTGGAAACAGGTCATACGATCACAGCTGCCGACATCTGGGCGCGTCGTCCCGGCTCCGGCGAAGTTTCGGTCGAGCACTTCGATCGTCTGATCGGCAGAAAACTCAGTGCTCCCCTCAAAAGAAATCAACAGTTGCGTTGGTCAGACTTGGTCGCGTGAACAGGACATGGCATCAACTACAGCCTCACAGCGCAGCTTGCTTTTTGTTACCGGAACAAGGGCTGATTTCGGGAAAATAGAACCCCTCGCTATCGCATGCCGTGATGCTGGGTTCAAGATCACGTTCTTCATCACCGGTATGCACATGATGGCGCTCTACGGCGAGACGCGCTTAGAGGTCAAACGCTTTGAGGGGGCAGAGTTCTTCGAGTTCGTCAATCAACGCGCCGGCGATGCACAAGACTTTATCTTGGCAAAAACGGTGATGGGTTTCTCAGATTTCGTGCACGAGCATCGACCTGATTTGGTCATCATTCACGGCGATCGCGTCGAAGCGATGGCCGCTGCTATTGTTTGCGCGATGCGTTACATCCCTTCGGCACATATCGAAGGTGGCGAGGTTTCAGGCACCATCGATGAAAGCATTCGCCATTGCAACACCAAGCTTTGCTCAAGCCATTTCGTGAGCTCAGAAGCTGCGCGTGACCGGGTACTAAGGCTGGGCGAGTCCAACGACAGCGTGTTTGTCATTGGTTCGCCAGAATTGGATGCTCACGGGCGACCTTCTGGCGTATCGCTGGACGAAGTGCGTAAACGCTACGACATCCAGTTCCGTGAATACGGAATTGCCATGTTTCACCCAGTAACTTCTGAGCAGGAGTCAATTGGCGCCCAAGCGCAAGCGTTGTTCAGCAGTCTTGAGCAGTCCGGAAAGAATTTTGTCGTCGTGTTGCCCAACAACGATCCGGGTACTGCTGAGATAGTTTCCGTCATAGACCAACTGCCCAAGGAGCGATTCAGGGTTTTGCCCTCTATGCGGTTTAGCTATTTTTCGGAACTCATGCGCAATGCATCGATGATGGTCGGCAACAGCAGTGCGGGAGTCCGGGAGTGCCCCTTCCTCGGCATCCCGTCATTGGATGTTGGCACTCGTCAATCGACAAGATCGAACGCCGCTTCGATTAGTATTTGCAGTGCATCAGATCATGCCGCAATCATGAGGTTTTTAACTGAAGAGTGGGGTGTGAGATACCCGCGCTGTGAAATTTTTGGTCAAGGCAAAGCCGCGACTAAGTTTGTTGAGGTACTTCAGTCAAACATATTTGATGAAAAAGCGCTCTTACAGAAGAGATTTCATAGCAAGAGCACCCCCGTTGAGCTTGAGCCGACAGACGGCTTGGTTTCAACGCCGGCGAATTTCTGAACGAAGGAATGGAAATGAATCAAACACAGCATCTTGATCTTGGCTGCGGCCCCGTACCGAGAAACCCCTATGGGCAGCAAGTCGTCTACGGCGTTGATCTTCGCGACGGATTGTCTTCGGAGCATGCCGTGATGATTAAGGCTGCGAACTTGTGCAGTCAACCCATTCCGTTTGAGGATAGTTTTTTTGATTCGGTAAGCGCTTATGATTTTTTAGAGCATATTCCGCGAGTAACGATCGGTGCGGATGGCACTACGCGATTTCCATTTATAGAGCTGATGGACGAAATTTGGCGTGTTTTGAAACCAGGTGGCATGCTCTACGCACAAACACCCGCATATCCGTCGCCAAAAGCGTTTCAAGACCCAACTCACGTCAACATCATCACCAATCGAACACAAATGTACTTTACTGAACCAAAATTGCTGGCGCGCATGTATGGTTTTCATGGAACATTCAAAAAAGTTCGGCAAGTTCGAATCAAGCCCCTGCACATTTACGAACCAGAGAATTTTTCGCGCGTCATGCAGCGAGGGATTCGTACGATTTTTCGAAGAAATTCACACCTCATCTGGGAATTCCAAGCTCTCAAATAAAGAAGCGGCTCATGGTCGCAGGTTTACAGACTTTGACTCCTGATTGGTAGTACCCAACGATATCGAACGATTGTGATTGTTGAAAATTGACGTAATGACCCCATGGAAACTAAAGCGCGAAGTTGATCGCGTCAGGCAGCAAATAGTCAGTGTCCCGTATTTCGGGATTGACTTGGTCCGCCAGTATTTTTACGACAGAGAGTTTCCCGGCAATCTTGTTATTAATCAAATCTGCGAAGCCGTTGGGAACAAGTACGTCATTTTCTTGAGTTTTGAACCCAGCGGCTTGTCAAAATCCGTCTTTGCAACCTGCCAGCACTTGCGCAGAAGCGGCTACAACGTCATGTTCATCTCAAATGCCAAGCTAAGTGCGAGTGACCTAGACGGCCTGCATGAGAACGTGTGGCGCGTGGTCCAACGTCCCAACTTTGGGTATGATTTTGGTGGCTATCGCGATGGCATCCGGTTGTTGAGGCTGTGGAATATTGCACCGGATAGCTTGGTCATTCTCAATGACAGCATCTGGTTTCCCATCGATGCAAACTGTAGAGTGCTAGCGGATTTGGAGTCGAAGACTGCCGATTTTCAAGGTGCCGTCAAATTTAGCAAGCCAACGCAAATCAATAAGTACTTCTTCGAGTCCTATTTTTTGTTTGTACGTCGCCACTGCTTTTTATCGGAAGCATTTCAAGCTTATTGGGACAATTACAAACTATCAAACATCAAGTATCGCGCCGTCCATCAAGGCGAGCGCGGGTTTTCAAAAGCGATGTACTCAGCTGGCCATGCACACGATTGCCTTTTCAGCAGAGACTTGATGGTGGATTTGATCGAGGATCGAAGTGCATCATTTTTGCGCACCTGCCTCGAGTACGGCGCATACTCTGACGAGTATTTGGCGTTGCATTCCAAGTCTTTGCTGCTTGCCTTCCAAGACAGCGATACCTGGAAGCAATCCGCTTTGACGCACATCAAGAAGACTATTGAACGTAGGCATTTTCACGCGTCGTTTCCCTATGCCAGTATGACCTTGACGAATGCATCGTTCCTCAAGAAGAACAAGAGCCCACTGCATCTATGTGCTCGCCAAAAGTACGTTCAAGCGGTTCAAGCTGGTCATCTGCCGTTGCCGACCTCGGCCGACATGTGGGACGAAATTCAAGCTGCGTCTAGAAATGCATAGACCAGTTTGTATCTTTAGAAATTGGCGCGGAGCCAATCATTCAACCTACAGGACGGAACGCATTTGATGCCAAGACAGTGATGGCCATCCAATTTGCCTCAAGCAGCAATTCAGACGGGGTAAGCCAAGACCCCCCCACACACACCACATTCGGTAACCTCAAAAAATCTTTCGCATTCTCAGGTGTAACCCCTCCTGTTGGGCAAAACTTCACGTCAAAGAATGGACCGCTCCAAGCTTTGAGCATGGCTGGGCCGCCAGCTTGCATGGCGGGGAAAAATTTGAGTTCTTTGTACCCCGCCTCAGCTGCCATCATGATTTCGCTGCCGGTAGCCACACCGGGTAGCAGAGGCAGGCCATTGTCGCGGCAAGCTTGGCCAACAGCGATCGTGAAGCCTGGGCTTACGGCGAATCTCGCACCCGCTCGCGCGGCAGCCTGTGCTTCCGCTGGCGTGCGCACCGTGCCTGCGCCGACAACAGCCTCTGGCACTTCTTTGGCGATGCGTTCAATACATGCCAACGCCACGGGCGTGCGCAAGGTGACCTCCAGCATGCGAATGCCGCCAGCCAACAAAGCGCGTGCCATCGGCACGGCGTGATTCACGTCATTCAACACGATCACAGGGATCACTGGCGCGTCTTGCATCACATCCAGCGCCGTTAGCTGCGAGGGTAAATTTTTCAAAGCCATGAACAGGCACCTTCTTCGGCGGTGAGGGCATTTCGGCGAGTGGTGGCGAAGAGTTCGCGCCCCATGCCGATGCCGTTGGATTGAGTGAGTGAATCGGGCATTTGCGCCAGTGGCCTAGCCTGCCATTCGGCATCCACAACCAGTGCTTGCAATGTGCCTGCCACGCCATCAAGCCGCACGATGTCGCCATCGCGAAGCTTAGCTAACGGGCCTCCAGCCAGTGCCTCCGGACTCACATGAATCGCCGCAGGCACTTTGCCCGATGCGCCACTCATGCGCCCATCGGTGACCAACGCCACTTTGAAACCTTTGCCTTGCAACACAGCCAGCGGTGGTGTGAGCTTGTGCAGCTCAGGCATGCCGTTGGCACGCGGTCCCTGCCAGCGCACAACGACGATCATGTCCTTTTCCATCTCGCCCGCTTTAAAGGCGGCGAGCATAGCCTCTTGGCTGTCAAACACGCGTGCAGGTGCTTCGATGATGTGGCGATCCTCAGGCACGGCTGATACTTTGATCACGCTGCGTCCGAGGTTGCCTTGCAAGAGTTTCAAGCCACCTGTGGCGCTGAAAGGCTCACTCGCGGGGCGCACCACGCTGGTGTCTTTGCTCGCGCCTGCATCACTCCAAACCAGCTTGTCCTCTATGGCTGCTGGAATTTTGGTGTATTCGCGCAAGCTGCTCGAAACGGTGATTACATCGCCATGCATGAAGCCAGAATCGATCAGCTCACGGATCACATAGCCCGGCCCACCTGCGGCCTGAAACTGGTTCACGTCGGCGCTGCCATTGGGATACACCCGTGATAACAATGGCACGCAATCAGAAAGCTGAGAAAAGTCGTTCCAATCAATGACGATGCCCGCAGATCGCGCCACGGCCACCCAGTGGATCAAATGATTGGTTGAGCCGCCGGTGGCCAAGAGCGCCACCATCGCGTTGACGATGCAACGCTCGTCAACGAGCTCGCCGATGCGCTTAGCTTGCTTGCTCGCCAGCAACACAGTGCGAGCCGCCTCACGCGTGAGCAACTCGCGCAGATTTCCGCCAGTGGCCTCGTCGGGGTTCACAAAAGCCGTGCCGGGCACATGCAGGCCCATCGCTTCAAGCAGCATTTGATTGCTATTGGCGGTACCGTAAAAGGTACAGGTGCCTTGGCCGTGATAAGCCTTGCTCTCGGCCTCTAAGAGTTCTTTGCGCCCCACCAAACCTTGCGCGGCAAGTTCCCGCACTTTAGCTTTTTCATTGTTCGATAAACCCGAAGTCATCGGCCCGGCAGGCACAAACACCATAGGCAAATGCCCAAAATGCAAAGCGCCGATCAACAAACCGGGAACGATTTTGTCACACACGCCCAGCATCAAGACCCCATCAAACACATCATGCGAGAGTGCAATCGCGGTGCCTTGGGCAATATTGTCTCGAGAAAAGAGCGACAGCTCCATCCCTGCTGTGCCTTGCGTCACCCCATCGCACATGGCCGGCACGCCGCCAGCCACCTGCGCCGTTGCGCCATGTTTGCGCAGCTCATCTTTGATGATGCTTGGAAAGCCAGCAAGTGGCGCATGCGCTGAGAGCATGTCGTTGTAGGCGTTGACGATCGCAATATTGGGCGCTTTCTCGGTAACAACTCTGAATTTATCGTTAGCGGGCAAGGCAGCAAAAGCGTGCGCCACGTTCGCGCAGCCCATACGGTCTGCTCCACGATCGCGCGCGCCGGCGGCCTTCACCTGCGCTAGATACGCGCTGCGTGTCGACTTACTTCTCTCACGGATGCGTTCAGTCACCGCTTCAATCACGGGTTTGAGTTTCATAGAGTATCGAAATTTATGTAACTTAATTACCTAATCATACGATGAACGGCATCATTTGACCAGAGCTCAGTTACAGCAGAGCAACAAAATGCAGCGCCCTTGCCTTCTTAATCGCAAGAGAATATTCGGATATGCCGTAACTTGATCGACGGACCATTCACAATTGCTCTCATGAAGCGCCGTTCGCCCTCTTCCCCAACCTCAGCAAGAGTTGCCTCGAGTCCCCATGGTGACGCTGAACAGATGCTGGATCGGGCCATAGCGCAAAGGCAAAGGCAGGGTGGCGATTTATGGGTATTCGGCTATGCTTCGCTTATTTGGCGCCCAGAATTCGAATTCTCCGAGCGCTGCGAAGCTCGCGTGCATGGCTGGCATCGAGCGCTAGAGATGTGGAGCACGATCAACCGTGGCACACCCGACTGCCCCGGCTTGGTGTTTGCGCTGCTGCGAGGAGGCAGTTGCCAAGGGGTCGTTTTTCGCATTGCCGCTGATCATGCTCACCAAGCCCTGAAAGATCTCTGGTTTCGCGAAATGCCGGGCGACGTCTATGACCCGCGCTGGCTGCGGTGCGTCACGCCTACCGGTGAAGTCCAGGCCTTGGCATTTACCTTGTCTCACAACAGCCCTAGCTACTGCGGCAAGCTCACGCAGAATCAGTATCGCCAGATTTTCAATCAGTCCTGCGGGCGCTACGGTACGACCCTCGATTACGCCCACCGCACCTATGAAAGCTTGCGGCTTGAAGGCATCGAAGACCACGCACTCGCTAAGTTGCTCAAGCTAGCCGGCACGGACTGTTAATTCACAAAAGAAAACGGCAACCTAAGTTGCCGTTTGACCGCATGGGAGCAGGGAATCAATCTTCCACAAAGGTCTCTTCGCGCTTTTTCTTGATCGAAGGCAGCATCACGATCACGATCAGCAAGGACGCGGCAATCAAGAGGCCCAGCGACAATGGCCGCGTGACGAACACGCTCCAATCACCGCGCGAGAGCAGCATGGCGCGTCGCAAGTTCTC
>JANPAK010000044.1:0-1788 GCA_031429925.1 Variovorax sp. | reverse complement strand
TCTACGTGGCGCTGGCCGATTTGATCCCGCAGTTGCAAAAACGCCTGAGCCTGCGCGAAACCGGGGCTCAAGTTGCTTGGTTGGCCGTGGGCATTGTCCTGGTGACGGTTGTCAGCGGGTTAGCGCACTAGCATTGAACGGCAGCGCGGCAAGTGCTACCTTGCGCTGCGCTAGCTGCCCTTGGTCTTTTTCCAAGTGTAGACAGAGGTCACTGCGTAGTTCCAAACCGCACCCACCAGAATGCCTGCAAAAACCGACACCAACCAATAGTTTGGCTTTTGTCCATACAGCCACTGCGACAAGCCAACGTTGGCTATGGCGCCAACGCTACAGGCCGCGGCGAATGACAGCCAGCCCATGAGCAAACCCGAGCCGCGCAGTCGCATATCGCGGTAGGTAAAAACATTGTTCAGCAGGAAGTTGCTCGTCATAGCGACCAAGGTAGCGATCACCTGAGACAGCATGAATGTCGACGCCATCGCCTTAAAAAAGAACGCGAACACAGCGAGGTGAACTGCTACACCCAGGCCGCCCACCAAAGTAAATGCAATGAACCGCACCGGAATCACGCCACCCATGAAGTGGTTGAGCAAGGTGATCAGATATTCCCAAGCGACGGTTGTGTCCAGCTTGCTGTCACCGGAGAAGCGGGTTTTAAATTCGAACGGTAGCTCTTTGAAACGCAGAGGCGTTGAAGAACTGGCGAAGAAGTCCAGCAAGATCTTAAAGCCGATGCCAGACATCCCGCTGCGCATGCACTGGATAGCGACGTCCCGTTTGATCATGAAAAACCCACTCATTGGGTCTTTGAGATCAGCTTTGAGCACGAAGCTGCCCAAGCGCGTTGCAATCCGACTTATCTTTGCGCGGGATGCATCCCACTCACCGATGCCCCCCTGTTCGACATAACGACTGCCAACCACAATGTCGAGATCGGCTTGTTCGATCAGCGTGTTGTACATGCGCGTTAGAAGAGTTTCGTCATGCTGGAGGTCGGCGTCCATCACGGCCACGATAGGCGCAGATGACGACATGATGCCTTCCAAGCACGCAGAAGTCAGACCGCGCCGTCCAATGCGATGCACGATACGAACGCGAGGATCACTGTTTGCCAATGCACACACCTGCGCTGCTGTGCCATCAGGGGAGTCATCATCAACAAAAATCAATTCCCATGCGATGCCGCCGCAGCATGCAGCGACTCTGCGGTGGAGTTCGAGGATATTGCCCACCTCTTTGAAGGTGGGCACGACGATCGATAAGGCTGGCATGAATCAAGGGCTTTCTGAGGCGTCTGCGTCGGTGTCGGCGGCTTTGCTTTGCGGCTTGCCGCGGTAATTGTGCCCTAGCCAGATTTCTACGCGCCTCACGCTACGGCCACCGGTTTTTGTCTCAACAACCTCCGCCAGTTCGACCTTGTCAAAGTAGGGCTCGATTCTGCCAATGCCACCACGCGACTGATGTTGGTCAGACTGCACAAACACACCGGTTTGTCCCTTGAGATCGCCTGTCGAAGGAAAGTAATCGTATTGCAAGGCACGCACACCGAAAATATCTTTCGCGTAGGTGCGCTCTTGGGAGGGCCGGTGAAACCACATCAGAGAACTGATCTTGTAGTTGGGCGAAAAGACAAAGGCTTGCCGCCCAGCTTGCCGTTCTTTTTGCACGACGGCATCGACTCGCAGCGCTGCCTCGCGCCAGCCGCTCCACGTGTTGAGCTCGCCGAGCTTCACCCCGGCAACAACGCTGCCAGCGTCCCCAACGTATCCGCTTCTTCCACCGGCTTGT
>JANPAK010000043.1:0-3039 GCA_031429925.1 Variovorax sp. | reverse complement strand
TGCGATTTGTTCTGGATAATCGCTCTATACGTACTCAAAACTCAACGTGAACCATATTCTTATCATCGCCCACGCTCCGTTGGCATCTGCGCTGCGAGCCTGTGCACTGCACGTGTTTCCTGATGCGGCTTCCGATATCACTGCGCTGGACGTGCCGCCCAACGTGCCGCCAGACGAAAGTGTTACACAGGCGCGGATCATGATGCGCCAGCACAGCGCGGTTGACACCCTGCTGCTCACCGATGTTTTTGGCGCAACACCCAGTAACGTGGCCAAAGCCCTGACGGATGGTGTGCACAGCCGCCTGCTGACGGGCGTGAATTTGCCGATGCTGCTTCGCGCCGTGACCTACCGCCATGAGCCCTTGGAGGCTTTGGTTCAGCGTGCTCTGGCCGGTGGAGCGCAAGGCGTGATGCAAGTCTCGGTGACTGCACCGCAAAATCAAACTCAAAAAAACCATGATCCAGAGCACCATCAAAGTCAGCAATAAACTTGGGCTTCACGCACGAGCCTCCGCCAAGCTCACCAAAATGGCCGGTAGCTTTCCGTGCGAAGTGTGGCTCGCTCGCGGTGAGCGCCGCGTCAATGCCAAATCCATCATGGGAGTGATGATGTTGGCCGCTGGCATCGGCTCAGAGGTGGTACTAGAGACCGCGGGCGAGCAAGAGCAAGCGGCGCACGATGCGATTTCTGGTTTGTTTGCAGACAAGTTTGGGGAAGGCGAGTGATTAGCCTCGTGTTTTCCCGCTTAGCAAGCGCCGCGGCTTCGCTAGGCGCCACACTTGAATTTGGGGCTACCCAGCGGTGAAGCCATGACTTTCTCCATACACGGCATCGCTGTTTCCAGTGGGATCGCCATTGGCCGAGCGGTCATGGTCGCCTCAGGCAGGGCAGACGTCGCGCATTATTTCATTGAGCCCAGTCAGATCAAAGAAGAACTCCAGCGCGTAAAGGATGCAAAGAATGCGGTTGTCGATGAAATGCTCCGCTTGCAACAGACGCTGACCACGCGGGAGGCCAAGGATGCCCCTGCGGAGATTGCTGCGCTGCTAGATGTACACATGATGCTGCTGCAAGATCAGACCTTGCAAGATGGCGTGATGCACTGGATCACCGATCGGCATTACAACGCTGAGTGGGCGCTGGTGACCCAAATGGAGATACTCGCGCGTCAGTTTGACGAGATGGAAGATGAGTATTTGCGTGAGCGCAAAGGCGATCTGGAGCAGGTGGTTGAGCGTGTACTCAAAGCACTGCAAGGCGAGCCCTCCCAACTTCCGCATGCTTCCAGTGCGGGCCTGGTCAATGAGGCCGGCCTCGTTTTGGTCGCCCATGACCTTTCTCCGGCGGACATGTTGCTGTTTAAGGATTCTGTGTTTGCAGGTTTCGTGACCGATGTCGGAGGCAAAACCTCGCACACGGCGATCGTGGCGCGCAGCATGGATATTCCTGCTGTGGTGGGCGCTCGCACTGCCAGTCAACTCATTGCGCAAGACGACTGGATCATCATTGATGGCGATGCAGGCGTGATCGTTGTTGATCCGTCGCCCGCGATTCTCACTCAATACCGTGATCGCCAGCAAATTGCGTTGCTTGAGCGCGAACAACTTCAGCGACTCAAGCACACGGTCACCGTGACGCGTGATGGGCAAAGCGTCGAGCTGCTGGCGAACATTGAGCGACCCGAAGATACCGCTTTGGCCATTGAAGCCGGCGCTGTGGGCGTGGGATTGTTTCGCAGTGAATTTTTGTTCATGGGGCGTGCAGGAAAGCTTCCCGGCGAGGATGAGCAATATGCTGCCTACCGGGCCGCGGTCGAGGGTATGCAGGGCTTACCGGTGACGATTCGCACCGTGGACGTTGGGGCCGATAAGCCGTTGGATGCCCAAACCTCTCGGGATCATGCGCATTTGAACCCAGCCTTAGGTCTGCGGGCGATACGCTGGTGTTTGGTTGAGCCCGAAATGTTTCGCACGCAGCTTCGCGCCATTGCCCGTGCCGCAGTGCATGGCCAAATCAACCTATTGATCCCGATGTTGTGCAGCACCCAAGAGATTTTGCAAACATTGAAGCAGCTAGATCTGGCCCGCCAGGAATTGGATGCACGTGGCGTGCCACATGGTGTGCTGCGCTTAGGAGCGATGATTGAAATTCCAGCGGCGGCGATTGCCTTGCCTTTGTTTCTGAAGCATTTTGATTTTCTTTCTTTGGGTACCAACGATTTGATTCAGTACACGTTGGCCATCGATCGCGCAGATGAGTCAGTCGCCAATTTGTACGACCCGCTTCATCCGGCGATTTTGCATCTGATCGCCAGCACCATTCGCCAGTGCAATGAGGCAGGAAAAAGTGTGAGCGTGTGTGGCGAGATGGCCGGCGATGTCACCATGACGCGTTTGTTGATTGGCATGGGTCTGCGTAGTTTCTCCATGCACCCAAGCCAGATCCTGGCGGTCAAACGCGAGGTGCTTAACGCCAATACGCAGCAGCTCGCGACACTTGCAAAAAAAGTTCTTCGCAGCGACGATCCCGCTTCGGTTCTGGGGCGGTAGTGACTTAGATGACAATCTGTTTTTCGGAACTTGTATTTATCCATGAGGCTCCATGCCAAGCTTGATTGAACGGATTCGCGCGAATCTGCCTACGCGGGAAGAACTGGCGCAACAACCTTGGCTTGCGCCGATCGCTGATCGTGTGCTTGATCGCAAGTTATGGACAGCGCAGCACGAGTCGAGTTCAAATTTTGAACGATACAGTTTTGAAATTGGTACAACAAAATACGGTTTTGTATGACAAATCTGGCGAGCAGCATTATGATATTGTATCGGCTTTTATCAAATCTATTCGAGGTAGCGACCCAAATGCTGCGGTATATTGGCTTGCCAGGATGATTGAAGGTGGCGAGGATGTGAAGTTTATTGCACGTAGAATGCTCATTTTGTCGAGCGAAGATATTGGCAATGCAAATCCAACGGCTTTTGTGATCGCAAACAACACCTTTCAGGCTGTTGCTATGATTGGTTATCCCGAAAGTAGGAT
>JANPAK010000042.1:0-2656 GCA_031429925.1 Variovorax sp. | reverse complement strand
GGTGCGGGCGATCAAGGCCTGATGTTTGGCTACGCATGTGATGAAACGCCAGACCTCATGCCTGCGCCCATCTATTACGCGCACCGCCTCGTGGAGCGCCAAGCCCAGATGCGCAAGAGCGGCAAGCTGCCCTTCCTGCGCCCGGATGCAAAGAGCCAGGTGACGATGCGTTATGTGGACGGCAAGCCCCACAGCATCGACACCGTGGTGCTCTCCACGCAGCATGATCCTGATCAAAGCATCGACATGAAAACCCTCAAGCCCAGCTTCTATGAAGCCGTGATTGAAGAAATTATCAAGCCTGTGCTGCCCAAGGAGTGGTTGGTCAACACCAAATACTTGATCAACCCCACAGGTCGCTTTGTCATCGGAGGCCCGCAGGGTGACTGTGGCCTCACGGGCCGGAAAATTATCGTCGACACCTATGGCGGCGCATGCCCCCACGGCGGCGGCGCATTCTCCGGTAAAGATCCTTCCAAAGTGGATCGCTCAGCAGCCTATGCCGCTCGCTACGTCGCCAAAAACGTGGTGGCTGCAGGTCTGGCCAAACAATGCCAAGTGCAGGTTGCTTACGCGATCGGTGTGGCCAAGCCAATGAATATCACGGTCTATACCGAAGGCACAGGTGTGATTTCTGACGAAAAGCTCTCCGCGTTGGTGGCTGAACATTTCGATCTGCGCCCCAAGGGCATCATCCAGATGCTCGATTTACTGCGCCCGATCTACCAAAAAACCGCTGCTTACGGCCACTTTGGCCGAGATGAGCCTGAGTTCACCTGGGAAAGAACGGACAAGATCGCTTCGCTACGGGCTGCAGCGGGTTTGTAAGCTCAAAACTCCTGGTCTCGTAAAAGCCCGCTTGATGCGGGCTTTTTTTGCGCCGGGTACTGACGCCTCCGTTTTGCAGAGCATTTGCCCGAACGAATGTGGCAGGTCAATGTGGCAGGCCTATGAAGGTGGCAAGCTGGTCAAAAAAGATGCAATAAAGAGCGATCGGGAGCGGCAAACCCAGCGCTGTGCCTAAAGCATAGTGACGCAAGCGAATGCCTGTTAGCGCTAAGGTGTAGTTCAGCGCGGGCAGCGTTTGAAAGAAAAACCGCAAACCGATCACGATCGCGATCGGTCGTTCGTCTAGGTGCTGGAGCATGCCCAACGCCAGTGGACTTTCTAAGCGTCTCAGTGCATCCCCGCCCAGCCAGCGCACGACCCAAAACGTCAATAGGCATGAGGTGCAAGCTGCGGCGTAGGTTGCCACGGCGCCCCACTTTGGCCCCAAGACAAGCACCGCAGAAGCCAAGAATAGCCAACCTGGGATTTGAATCAAGTTGCCGAGGCAAAACAACGCTACAAACATGACAGCGCCGATGACGGGGTGCCCTTCTAGTGTTCCCCGAACGAACTCTAGGTCAAAATGCTCTCGCAGGCCGGTAACGCGCGCAAGCATGAAAAGACAGGCTAGGAACACGATCAGCCCGAGCAACCGAGCATTGCGTCGCGTAAAAGCTTGGAGCTTAAGGGGCAGGCTTGGCGCGGCAGTCATCGGGGGATGATAGCTCAGCGCAATGTCAGTACGGTGTCGCTAGGCACCGCTTGTTGCTGGACAAGAAGCGACAGTTTTTGTGCCTCGGTCTTGAAAATGTCATGAAACGCCCTTATGATTAGCACTCTATCGCGGTGAGTGCTAACAATGGCATCAACACCCGAAAAGTTAGCGAATGCCAACTTACTGTTGGCATTCCGTGTTTTCTTAACCCCTGTTGCTTTAATCTTTCAAGGAGATGCAATGAAACTACGTCCTCTGGCCGATCGCGTGATCGTCAAACGTGTTGACAGCGAAACCAAAACCGCCTCTGGCATCGTGATTCCCGATGCTGCTGCTGAGAAGCCCGATCAAGGCGAAGTCTTGGCTGTGGGCCCTGGCCGCACCAATGACAAAGGCGAAATCAAAGCCCTGACCGTCAAGGTCGGTGACAAGGTTTTGTTTGGCAAATACAGCGGCCAAACCGTCAAAGTTGACGGTGATGAGCTCTTGGTCATGAAAGAAGACGACCTGTTTGCTGTCGTTGAAAAGTAATTTCATTGCGGGGCAGGCCAGCCACGGCGCGAAGCGCATGGGTGCTCTGTCCCCAACTGATCAAGATTCTTCCGCTCACTATTTGATAGCATTCCGCGCATATTCTGTAACGGCTATCAACCGATTTCATTTATATTTAACTAGTTTTTAGGAGCCCATCATGGCAGCAAAAGACGTAATTTTCGGCGGTGAAGCCCGCGCACGCATGGTCGAAGGCGTGAACATTCTCGCCAACGCAGTGAAAGTCACCTTGGGCCCTAAGGGTCGTAATGTGGTTCTGGAGCGCTCGTTTGGCGCCCCCACCGTGACCAAAGACGGTGTATCCGTTGCAAAAGAGATCGAACTCAAAGACAAGCTCCAGAACATGGGCGCGCAGATGGTCAAGGAAGTTGCTTCCAAGACGTCCGATAACGCTGGCGACGGCACCACCACCGCTACCGTGTTGGCTCAAGCCATCGTCCGTGAAGGCATGAAGTATGTTGCCGCCGGCATGAACCCGATGGATCTGAAGCGCGGTATCGACAAAGCTGTCACGGCTTTGGTTGCTGAACTGAAGAAGGCTTCCAAGCCCACCACCACCAG
>JANPAK010000041.1:0-8514 GCA_031429925.1 Variovorax sp. | reverse complement strand
TGAATGGCCAGCAATGGGCAGGTGATTTGTTG
The DNA here is from genome assembly GCA_031429925.1 of Variovorax sp. GTDB lineage: Bacteria > Pseudomonadota > Gammaproteobacteria > Burkholderiales > Burkholderiaceae_C > JANMDU01. The sequence continues at coordinate 8,482 of JANPAK010000041.1, read as the reverse complement.
GCAAACATCTTCAATGTTGAAGCCACGGAATTCGGGGCTGAGCCAGATGTCGTTCCATTGCCAGAAGGCGCCATCGACATCCGCGTGGAATTTCGCTAGGCGCTGGCGCAGGTCACCTGTTTCGAAAGCTTGGCGGGCTTGCGTGATAGCGCCGATGCTGAGGCTTTCAACAAAGAGATGTGGTGCCATCACGATGCAAGCTTGAGCGGGATGCTTCGCAGCATGGAGTAGAGCAATTGTGGCGCCATCGGAGTGGCCGAGCAGGATGGGCCGCTGCATCTGACAGATCCGCAGCAGCTCGGGCAAGATCTGCCAGGCCTCAACGTGCATGTAATCCGGCTTTAGGCGCCCGGTGCCGCGCACATCTGGCGCGCCGTCACTTTGGCCATACCCGCGTCGGGAATACACTAGCCCCGAGCGACCGGTTGCATCACACAGTTGCTGGGGAAAATCACGCCACATGGCCACTGAGCCAAGGCCTTCATGCAGGAAAACGATGGGCGCGCCTTGATTGGATGCTCGTGAGGGAATCCTAAGGATCTCCAGATTCACCCCAAAAACGGAAAGCTTTTCACTTTTTGTAGCAGCTGATGCAGTCATCTTCTTATTTTGCGGGCTTTTTGGTTGAAGGCAGACACGGCAGGCCCAGTACCAGCGGGTAAACTCGAAGGTTGTCTCCGAGTTGAAAGTCCTTGTTTTGAAGCGTTCGCAATTTTTGGCCGGTTTGTTCAGTTCAGCCGGCTTTTCCCTTTTGCCTGCTGCTTGGCAGCTTGCACAAGCGCAGGCCAAACCCGCTGCCGCGGCAGTGGCACTGTCCGCGCCAGCTGCGGCCACCCCTGCCAAGCCTCCGATTTTTGTGCTCAATTCACTTGACGCCAACATCAGCGTCATCGACCCCGTGACGTGGTTGGAGACGAAACGCATTCCCACAGGCAAAGAACCGCACCATCTGTATCTCACGCCAGATGAAAAATCACTCATCGTGGCCAATGCGGGGGGCGATTCACTGACCTTTTTGGACCCACGCACAGCGCAGGTGCAGCGCACGCTCAAAGGCATCATTGATCCGTATCACCTGCGATTCTCGCCGGATATGAAGTGGTTTGTGACCGCCGCTAACCGCTTGAATCATGTGGACATATACCAATGGCTGCCGCAGGCTGCCGAGCCACTGAAACTGGCCAAACGGATTGCCACCAGTAAAACACCGAGTCACTTGTGGATCGACAGTAAGTCTACAACGGCCTACGTGACCATGCAAGACAGCGATGACTGGATTGCCGTGGATTTGGCGACGCAAAGCATTCGCTGGCGTGTTGCGACCGGCGATATGCCCGCCGACATCTACATGACGCCCGACGACAAATTTGCGTTCATTGGACTGACCGCCAGCGACGGGGTGCAGGTATTTGACACTTCCAAAGGTAGTGCGGAGCCGGCAAAGTTAGTGAAAACCATCCCTACTGGCAAGGGCGCGCATGCCTTTCGTGCGGCGGGGGATAAGCGACATGTTTTTGTAAGCAATCGTGTGGCCAACACCATCAGTAAGATCGATACGCAATCGCAGGCTGTGGTTGCGCAGTTCGACGCTCCTGGTGGCCCAGATTGCATGGATTTGTCGGCTGATGGAAAATGGCTTTATGTCACCTCGCGTTGGGCGAAAAAACTCACGGTGATTGATCTGCAAACAGGCAAAATCGCCCGCCAGATCAACGTGGGTCGCTCACCGCATGGGGTTTGGACGCTCGATCATGCGCCGCGGGATTAAAGCCACTCTGTTTTTTATAGCATTCTGCGCAGTCGCTTTAATGGCGAACGCGCAGTTTGGTGCAGTTTTAGGTGCTAAATCCGCGGTTGTGCCAGCCGCCGCTGTCGCTATCCCGCCGCCAGCGACATGCGATAAGCCTGTGTATCTCACATTTGATACCGGCCACATGGAAGTCGCGCAGTTCATTGCCGAAACGCTGAACAAACACAACGTGAAAGTCACGTTTTTCGCCGCGAACGAGAAGACCAAAGACGAGAGTACCAGTCTTGCCAAAAACTGGGGCGAGAAATTCTGGGTAGCGCGTGGCAAAGAAGGCCATGAATTCGCCTCCCACACTTGGGATCACCCGGTTTGGAAAGGCGATGCACCTGGTGTTTCGCCCAACTTTGTTGTCTCGCCCACGCAAGGCGCCTTGGCGGGGCGTACCTTCACCTGGGAGCCTAAGAAATACTGCGAGCAATTGGATTTGGCTAAAGAGCGGCTTGCTTTCTACACTGGCAAGAAGGTACTCCCCTTGTTTCGTGCGCCAGGCGGCAAGACCAGTCCTAAACTGCTCGCTGCGGCTGAAGCCTGCGGATACAAGCATGTGGGTTGGGCGCCTGCGGGCTTTTTGGGCGATGAGTTACCCAGCGAACGTTTTTCCAATGACGCTCTGCTGAGAAAAGCGCTTAAAGACATCAAGTCGGGCGATATTTTGATGGCGCACTTAGGCATCTGGAGCCGCAAAGATCCGTGGGCACCGGCCGTGCTTGAGCCGTTGATAGTTGGTCTCAAAGCCCAAGGGTTTTGCTTCAACACGATGCGTCAGCATCCGGCTTACAGAGAGTGGATTGCGTCGAACGGTGGTTAATCCTTAGAGGTTTTAGCCACCTAACCTCTCATCGATATTGCGTAGTATGCTACTAAATATGTAGCAACTTATCGCGCATCAATCAGGCTTGATACTACGAGCCTTCACGATTTTCGCCCAGCGAATCGTCTCCATCGCAAGAAACGCACCGAAGGCTTCGCGTGGAATGCCGCCAATTTCTACACCCTCGTTTGTGAACCGATCCACCACCTCTTTTCGTTTGAGCACGTCGTTGGCGTCACGCGCGATGCGGTCCAGCAGTTTGTCATCCATGGCGCTGGGTGCCAGCATGCCAAACCAGTTGAGCGCTTCAAAACCGGGAATAGTTTCCCCGACGGTGGGGACATTGGGCATCGCTTTAGAGCGTTTAGGGCCGGTGAAGGCCAAGGCTTTGAGCTTGCCATCTTTGATGAGCGGCAGCGACGAGCTCGGATTGTCGAACATGAACTGAACTTGGCCTGCCACAACGTCCACCAGTGCTGGGGGCGTGCCGCGGTAGGGCACGTGAAGCAGATTCATTTTTTGCGTATCGGCGATCAGTTCGGCCACCATGTGCGCCATGCTGCCGTTGGCTGGCGAGGCGATGCTCACGGTTTTGTCACCTTTGCCTGATTCGATCAGGTCTTTGATATTGGCGTAAGGCTGCTTACCGCTGGTGACCAAAAACAGGCCGTTGCGTACAACCAATGTCACCGGCTTGAAATCTTTGTAGGTGTCGTAGGGCAGCTTGGCGAAGAGTGTGGGGTTGACGGCAAATGGCGACGCGGTCATCAGGAGGGTATGTCCATCTTTGGACTTGGCCACCGCGTCTGTGCCAATCTGCGTGGAGGCGCCAGGTTTGTTGTCAATCAAGACGGGCTGACCCCACTTCTTGCTGAGCTCTGCGCCGAGAATCCGCGCAGCAATGTCGGTGGTGCCGCCAGCGGCATACGGCACGATGATCTTGACGGGTTGCGTCGGCCAAGTCGATGCAGCGCTAGGCGCTTGGGCAAATGAAGCCGTGCTGGTCAGTAGTGTGATTGCAGCGAGCAGGGTCAGTCGGGATAGCATGTGACGTGTTTTCATCGTCGTTCTCCAAGTTGAACAAGGCTTGTATGCTATGCAGTGAAACCTCTCTTTTTTGTGTGGAAAACATGTAGTGGACAGTGCGTACTGGTTTCTCTTTAGTGGGAATCACGTACAGAGCTTGCCCCTATCACTTTGTGCCACGCGGGACAGAGCCGATGGTGGATAGAAATACTTTGAGCTACATTGAGGGCATTGTCGCTAGGAGCTTTGTATGCCTGCTTTAACCATTCCCTCGGTCCAATCCCAAGTCAGCGCTATTGAATGGCAATTGCGTTGCGATCTGGCGGCGTGCTACCGCTTGGTGGCACTGTATGGTTGGAGCGATTTGGTGTTTACGCACATCAGCGCGCGCCTGCCCGGCCCTGAGCATCATTTTTTGATCAATCCCTATGGGCTGATGTTTGATGAGATCACGGCGTCGAGCCTGATCAAGGTGGATATGCAGTGCAACAAGCTCATGGATTCGCCTTTTCCGGTGAACCCTGCAGGCTTTGTGATCCACAGCGCGGTGCATGAGGCGCGCGACGATGCGCAATGCGTGCTGCATACGCACACCCGAGCGGGTGTGGCGGTGAGCGCCCAAAGCGCGGGCGTGTTGCCGATCTCGCAGCAATCGACCTTCGTGCTCGGCTCCTTGGCCTTTCACACCTATGAAGGCGTAGCCTTCCGCCCGGATGAGAAGCCGCGCTTGCAGGCTGATTTGGGCGACAAAAACTTCCTCATGCTGCGCAACCACGGCTTGCTCACGGTGGGGCGCAGCATTGCCGAGGCTTTTTTGTCGATGTACGTCTTTGAGAGCACTTGCCAAATTCAGCTTTCTGCCCAAGCGGGTGGTGCGCTCACTGAGGTCGATCCGCGTATTCTGGCGGGCACGGCCCAAGCCATGAAGGTGCAGACCGATGGCATGGGCGCGGCCTTTGTCTGGCCGGCGATGCTGCGCAAACTCGAGCGTTCGGGCCAGGGCGATTACGCAACTTAAACCAGCCAGCCGATACGCTGTAAAAACCAATACAGCGCCAGCAAGATCAAAATCACCGAGCCGCATTGCACTACCCAGCGGCGATAACCCGTCCAACGGTGCAGCGCCCAATAGATGAGTGACCAAGCGGCGATGATGAGGAGCTGGCCGAGCTCTACGCCGATGTTGAAGCCCGCCAGCGCCCAGAGCAGCGAGCCTTCGGGTAACTGCGCCTCGGTCATCGCGCCTGAAAAACCCAGGCCGTGCACCAAGCCAAAGCCAGCAGCGAGCGCAGCGCTGAAGAGAGGTTTTTGCAAGGCCGGCAAGCGTTGCTTGATGAGATTGAAAGCAGCAGACGCGGCAATCGACAAAGCAATCACCGGCTCCACCCAACTCGGTGAGCCGACCCAGCCAAGCGTGGCTGAAACGAGCGTGATGGAATGCCCTAGGGTGAATGCGGTGATGGTGATCAGCAGCGCGTTCCGTTCGCGTTTGTGTATTAAAGCCAAGCCGAGCACAAGGCAGATGATGAAGGCGATGTGATCTGCGCCTGAGCCAATGTGCTCGATGCCAAGCAGGATGAAGCTTTTGAGGGTGGCTAGCGCCGAGCGGCTCCCATCTGCCGCACCGCGTGCTTGATCTGTCATGTCTTTCCAAGCATCGCCGGGCTGGATGGCGGCACTGCCTTGGCTACGCCCGCCCGCTTGTTGCCAAGACCAGCTCATGATCGCGCGATGATCCGCGTCGATCTCTCGCATCAGGGTGTAGCGCAGACTCACGGCTTGGCGCGTGTCGCAAGGCTCGGCGCTGGTGGCAGCCAAGCGCAGATACACGCCGTCTGAGCGCTGCTCCAGCGCCTCGTAGCGCCACGCCAGTGGCAGGCTGGCCGTGCCACAGCGCAGACCCATGCCCTGCGCTGCCCAACGCTCGATCTCAGGCAGCGCGGCTTTGACTTCGGCAAAGCTCAAGGCGCGGTCGTTGTTGGCATCCAGCGTGTCGAATGCGCGATCAGCATCGCGCAGTGCGATGGCCATTTGTGCTTGGATGGGCGCAAATGGCGCGCTTTGCTGCAAGAGCACGTAGGCATCACTGGCCTTGTGCGCCCAAGCCGCCGAGCTGAGCACTGCAGCAAGAAGGCAAGTCAAAGAGTGGCGCAAGAGTGTTTTCACTTCAACCTCTCGTCTTTGAGCCCGGTTTGAGCGGCGGCTTGTAGCAGTTTGGCTTTTTCTGCGATGTGACCGAGCTGCGTGGCGCTCTGCAATGCGATCAACCAATCAAGCGGCTCGCGCTGGAGCTTGAGATTGGTTTGGGCGAAAGCCAGTGCTGCTTGAGTATCGCCTTGCACATAGAGCGCATGTATGGCCTGCTCGCGGGCGTGGCCGGCACTGCTGTCCAATCGCAGGGCTGCAGCTGCAAAACGAGCATTCAGTTCGTCTGCCAAGCGCTGGTGCTGTGCATCGCCGAGTTGTTTGTAGGCCGCGGCGCGGCGGATCAATACGGCATCGCTGGCCGGTTGATCTTTGAGTGCAATCAACGCTTGGGCGCCTTGGTTTCGGCGCAACAGGGCATCGCCAAAGGCGAGCGCCGTGTAGCCGTCTTGCTCCAACGAGAGACTCAAGGCGTAGTGTTTGAGCGCGGCCGCGGTGTTGCCGGCGCGCTCTTCGTTTTCAGCAAGAAGGGAAAGCAGCCAAGCTTGCTGGCCGGGCGGGCGTTGCTCGCGCAGCAGGGCTTGGAAGCCTCGGCGAGCTTCAACCCAATGACCTTGCAGAGAGCGCGTTTCTAACAGGCAGGCTTGGGCATACATTTGCGCGGAAGGTGTGTCGATGCTTTTGCAAGCCGATTCCGCAGCGCTGTAATTCGCTTGCACACGTTCCACCGTCGCCAAGGTGAGCCAAGCTTGCGCATGTGAGGCGGCAGGCTTGGCGAGCGCTGATTGCAAGGTCTTACGAGCTTGCGCAAACTCGTGGCGACTTTGCTCAATGGTGGCTTGTAGTGTGGCGATGTCGTAGCTGGCCTGCGGGTTGCTCCAGAGCGCACCAATCAAAGCTTGGGCTTGGCCAAGATAGCGTGGATCAGCGGTTTGCCTTGCCAGTGATATGGCTTGGCGCACGGCGGGCGCGAGATCGGCAGGCGCTGCGCTTTTGGGCAGGCGGGGCCCCAGTTTCTCGATGATGGCATCTTCGCTGGCGGGCTTTAGCAGCTTGACTTGCGCGTTCACGCTGATGCACAGGCTGGCTAACAGGAGCCATATCAATAGTTTCTTCATGAGTCTAGTACGCATAAAAAAGCGGCACGGATGCATTCACATCTGTGCCGCTTTTAGCTTCACCAACGCGGATCGGGCCGCGAATCAGGCTGCGATGGGCATCGAATCGGCGGTGTCCGAACCGGCCAATTCAGCATCACCCAATGCCAGGGGCGACTCGGTATCTGCTTCGCCTTTCGCTACAACGCTGACAATAAAACTGAAAGCGCCTGCACCGTCTTGCGTAGCGGCTACCGGCACATCCGTACCGGGCACGAGCGGCACGGATGTGTTGTTGCCGCCGCCGCAGGCGATAAGTAATAGGCTGGCAGAGATGGCAAGCAAGCCCTGCGCCGCGCGAGTGTATGAATGCTTCATAGTGGCTCCTTATGCGCTGCGCTTAGCGCGAACCTGCCAAAGGCGTGTTCAGGTAAGGAAAGCGGGTGAGGAAAGGCACCACAGCTTGATCCACGCCATCGTGCACAGCGGCAGACGTTGCACCTAGGGGCACGCTGGCTGGAGCGCATGTGGATGTGAGCGACGGTATGCCGGGCACACCGTTCAAGGCCAATGCGTTGTTGGTTCCGTTGATCACACACAATCCACCGAGCATGGCCACCAGCGCGATGTCCACCACGTCATCTTTCGGGCGGCGGCCATTGGGGAAGCCCGCCAGATCCACGGCGTTGGCAAGATTGGCCACACCACCGATGCGCAACACCTCGCCAGCCACACCCAATCGGTTTTGCTGAGCAAAAGCCACAGGTGCAATGGCGGTGTTCAGGCGCAGCATCTCCGATGGCGTCGGCGTGGTGGGCTTGTTTACACCACCAATGCCTGTGAGGAACGTGGTGATCAAGTCGGTGCGCGGGAAGTTGGTGGGCGCTAAAGCCGCAGCATTGCCATTGGCCAAGACCAGGCCAAGCAGAGCGGGCAGGGTCGGGTTGCTCACATAGTCCAGAAACTGCGTGTCGCCCGTCGGATGCGAGGCATTGAACTTGTCTTTATCGCGCAGGCCGATCACGACTTCGTTCACAAGCGGATTGCCTAGGCGAGAGACTTGCACCCATGCGCCACCGGTTTTCTCAGAGGTTTGATAGCCAGATGCTGGCGCAGAGTTCAGTAAACGGCCTTGGCGCAGACTGGCGGTGGTCCAAGCGCCAATCACCGGGTCGCCCGTGCCATTGCCCGCGGTCAAGCAATCCTTGTGGATTTCAATGGCCATGGTGGTGATGTTTTTGTCTTGAATGCTATTGGCGGCAAAGGCATTGATCAAGGCAGGATTGGTGATTTGCTCAGCTGTAGCGTTGACCAAATCAAAGATGGGACCGAGGTTCACTGCGAAGCCTTCTTGGCGCTGGCCAACGAATACCTTGCCCGCGGCCTTGCCTGCTGGGCAGCCTGGGAAATTCACGCTGTGGACATGCTGGTTGGCATATGCCTCATAAGCCGTCGCATTGCCAAAGGTTTTTATACCGATGTAATCCACGGGCTTGTCAAAGGCGTTGCTTCCGCCGGCAGATTTAGCCACAGCAGCCACTGTGCCTTTGCGGCGATCGCCGCGCACCATGTTGACCGTGAAGGTTTCGCGAA
>JANPAK010000040.1:0-10995 GCA_031429925.1 Variovorax sp. | reverse complement strand
CTTGTGCAGCTGGCACGCGAATGCGGCTTGCCAGCGCAGCGCGATGCCATGTTGGCAGGCGAGCCGATCAACACTACTGAGAATCGGGCTGTTTTACACACACTTTTAAGGCGAAAAGAGCAGATCGCCTACACAGAATCTGCGCCAAATGCTATAAATTTAATAGCAAATGGAGACAAGTTGCAGGTTGTGCATTCTGTATTGAATGCGATGCTCGCCTATGCAGAAACCATTCGCGCAGACGATGAAATCACCGATGTGGTCAACATCGGCATCGGCGGCTCGGATCTTGGCCCTGCGATGGCGACGATTGCCTTGGATGAATTCGTCACGTCAAAAAAGCGTTTCCATTTCGTCTCGAATATCGACGGCCACGAGCTCGCTGCCACGCTCAAGCACCTGAACGCCAAAAACACGCTCTTCCTCATCGCCTCCAAGACGTTTACGACGATTGAGACGATGACGAATGCGCAGTCTGCCAAGGCTTGGTTCACAGCGCAGGGCGGCCACGATACGGCACGTCACTTCGCAGCACTCACCACCAACGTACAAGCCGCCAACGCATTCGGTATCACCACCACCTTCGGCTTTTGGGATTGGGTGGGTGGGCGCTACAGCCTCTGGAGTGCAATTGGCCTGCCGCTGGCGATAGCGATTGGCGCAGAGCATTTCCGCCAATTCTTAAGCGGCGCAGCAGAGATGGATGCGCATTTCGCTACCGCACCGCTTGAGAGCAATCTCCCCGTGCGCCTGGGTCTGCTCGATGTTTGGTATCGCAATTTTCACGGGTTCACCAGCCGCTGCGTTGCACCCTATCATTCCGCGCTGCGGCGCTTCCCTGCTTATTTGCAACAGCTCGAGATGGAGAGCAATGGCAAGCGCGTGGACAAAGCCGGCCACGCCTTGCCTTTCCATACCAGCCCGGTCGTGTGGGGCGAACCGGGCACCAATGGCCAGCACGCCTTCTTTCAAATGCTGCACCAAGGCACGGAAGTGATTCCGCTTGAATTCATTGCCGTGAAGCGTGCCGCGCACAGCATGCAAGACCATCAGACCAAGTTGCTCGCTAATGCGATCGCGCAGTCGCAAGCCTTCTTGCAGGGCAAAAGTTCAGAAGACGGGCACCGCCATTTCCCCGGCAATCGCCCCAGCAGCTTCTTCGTACTGGAGGCTCTCACGCCGGCTGCCCTAGGCGCATTGATTGCGTTGTACGAGCACCGCGTTTTCGTGAGCGGCGCGATCTGGGGCATCAACAGCTTTGACCAATTCGGCGTCGAGCTGGGCAAAGTGTTGGCGAAAGACGTGGAGGCGCGTTTACTCAACGGCAATGTGCAGGGCCTTGATGCCTCCACTGCCAGTTTGATTTCCAAACTCCGATGAACATCGTTTTCGATTTTGGCGCAGTCATGGTGCAATGGCGGCCGCACGATGTTGTGCGCAAGCATTTCCCTGAAATCGCCAGCACGTCAGAAGCCGCCGCCCAGCTCGCTAACGGCTTCTTCGCTCACCCAGATTGGCACGAGTTCGACGCTGGCCGCGTGAGCGCGCATGAGATTTCACAGCTCAGCGCAACGCGCTTGCAGTTGAACCTGCAAGTCGTGCGGCACATGGTCGATGCCATCGAGGATCACATCACGCCCATCCCATCGTCGGTACAAGCGCTCGAAAGCCTGCATGCGGAGCGGCAAACCAAAGGCTACAAACTCTATTTCCTCTCCAACATGCCCGCTCCGTATGCTCGCGGCCTCGAGCGCCATGCCTTCATGCGTTGCTTCGATGGCGGCATCTTCTCGGGTGATCATGGCCTGATCAAACCGCAGCCCGAGATTTTTGAAAAGTTAGAGGCAATGTACGGCCTCAAAGATCGGCCCATTCTCTTCATCGACGATCATCTGGCCAACATCAGCGCCGCACACCTGGCTGGCTGGCAAACCCTGCATTTGACCGAGCCAGCGCGACTCGCCGAATTGTTGGGCACACGGCTTGCGCGCGGCTGAAGCGCCCGCAGAGACGTACTCCCCCCTCCAACATGCGCTTTCCCTGCGGAGTCGGCCGGTAGCGCATTCGTTGTTTCCTTGATATTGATCAAACTGCTGCGCTTGTGTGTGGCCTAGGATGAAACTGTGCGGTTCAATTCTGGCCGCGCCTTCCGCCAGTCGGATCTGGCGCTCTTTCATCCTCAGAGAGGTATCTATGTTCAAGAACATCCTAGTGGCCACTGACGGTTCGGATATTTCCGCACGCGCTGCGAAAATGGCCGTCAACCTCGCTCGCACGCACGGCGCGAAGATCACAGCAGTCTATGTCATGGAGCCTTACCCGTATGTTGGCATCGGCGAAGCCAGTCCCTATGGCATGCAGGCCTATGCATCGGCGGCGCAAAAGTTGGCCGCCGATGCACACATGGCCATTGAAAAGCTTTGCAAGGAAGGCGGCAGCCCAGTGACTTTGGAGGCGCGTGCCGTTGAGAACGTCGGTGCATCCGCAGGCATTGTGGAAACCGCCAAATCCGAAGCAGCCGATCTGATTGTGATGGGCTCGCATGGCCGCAGCGGCATTGCTAGGCTGATGCTGGGCAGCGTGGCAAACCGGGTGTTGGCCGAGTCACAGATTCCGGTGCTGGTGGTGCGCTAAACATCGCATGCAGAGATATTTCAACCATTTCGGCGAATTCGTGCGATAATCCGCCTTTCGGGTTTTCCCTGATCCGAATTTTGTGCATCACCATACATCTTGGGCGCTCAACCCGGCGGTTTATTCCGCTGAGATAACAGAGCCGCCACCGAGCCAGAGCCTGCATGTCAGTTGGCCTCTACCGCTCAGACACTTGTTGGATGGTTGATGTGATATCAATCCGTCTTGCAAGTGGTATTCGTACCGCGAGACAAATTTAGGACTGCTGGTCGCGCTTTGCTTTGCGCTGCCAGTTGCTTGCGTATGAACGACTTTACCGAAGAATTTAAATCAGTTTCCGCCGAAAACACCGATGTAGTCGGCATGGAATCTGCACCAATTGCTATTGAAATCATATCGAATGAAGACCTGGCCGAAGCGGCTGCGCCTGTCGATATGGGCCCCAACCCGTTCGAGCTGCTGGGCCTAGCCCCATCGCTGGTCAAAGCCGTCGCTGACTTGGGCTACAAAGATCCGACCGCTGTGCAAGCGCGCGTGATTCCCTTGGCTATGACCGTGCCTTCGAGCGAAGGTCAGACCGTGGTGAATGACTTGATGGTTTCCAGCCAAACGGGCTCGGGGAAAACCGCCGCCTTCTTGCTGCCCATCTTGCATCGCCTGCATGTTGAGAAAATCAACAAAGAGAACGAAGAAAACCTCGCTTGGGCGAAAGTGCTGGAAGAAGCCGCCGCCAAAGGTGAGCCCGCTCCGAAGAAATCCAAGCGCAAGAACCCCATCGACCCACGCAATTTCCGCGCTGCCACGCCGCTGGCGCTGATCCTGTGCCCCACGCGCGAATTGGCACAGCAAGTTGCCAACGACGCTATTGACCTGGCTCGCCACATGACCGGCGTGCGCATTGCCAACGTGATTGGTGGCTTACCTTACCAAATTCAAATCGCCAAACTGCAAAATGCCGACCTCGTTGTTGCCACGCCAGGCCGTTTGCTCGATTTGCAGCGCAATGGCCAGATCAAATGCGAAGGCGTGAAAACCCTCGTGCTCGACGAAGCCGACCGCATGCTCGATCTGGGCTTCTCCGATGATCTCGCCGCGATTCACCAGCTCACGGAAAAGCGCGAGCAGACCATGATGTTCAGTGCCACGTTTGCCGCTCGCATTCAGCAGCTCGCCGCTCGCGTGATGCGCGACAACGGTAAAGCCGCGCAGCGCATCGCCATCGACAACCCGCAAGAAAAACACGTCAACATCACGCAAAAGCTGTTCTGGGCCGACAACCTCGTGCACAAGCGCAAACTGCTCGATCATTGGATGCGCGAAACCTCAATCGTGCAAGCCATCGTGTTTTCCAACACTCAGCTCGAATGCGATTCGCTCGCGCAAGATTTGATCGATGCCGGCTTTGATGCCGCTGCTTTGCATGGCGCACTCAGCCAACACCTGCGCAACAAGCGCCTGAAAAGCTTGCGCGATGGGCATATCCAATTCCTCGTGGCGACCGATGTGGCCGCGCGCGGCATTGACGTGCCCAGCATTTCCCATGTGTTCAACTACGGCCTGCCCTTGAAGGCCGAAGACTACACGCACCGTATTGGCCGCACAGGCCGCGCAGGCCGCGACGGCATGGCTGTGACTTTCGCTGAGCCGCGTGACCGTTTCCGCATTCGCGATATTGAAGATCACACCCGCCAGCAACTCAAGGCCGATGTGATTCCTGGCTTAGAGCCAACAGATCGTCCACGCGAAGCCAAGAAGCCGTTTGGCAAATTTGGCGGTGGCGGCGGTGGTGGTTTTGCAGGCAAGAGCTTTGGCGGCGATCGTGGTGGAGATCGCGGCGGTTTTGCTGGTCGCTCCGGTGGCGGCTTTGGCGGTGATCGTCGCGAAGGCGGCGGTGGCTTCGGCGGCCGTCCAAGTGGCGGTTTCAATGACCGCTCAGGTGGCGGCTTCGGCGGTGATCGGCGTGAAGGCGGCGGCGCAGATCGTGATTTCGGTGGCAAACCTGCCGGCGGTGGCTTCGGTGGTCGCTCGAATGATCGTTCTAGTGGCTTCGGCGGGGAACGCAGTGGCGGCTTCCAAGGCAATGACCGTGGTGAGCAGCGCAGTTTTGCCCCACGTGGCGATAGCCGCGATGGCGGTTTCGGTGGCGGCAGCTTCGGCGACCGCGCCGAGCGCTCAGATCGTGGCAACGGCTTCGCAGGCAGCGGCTTCAAGCCACGCGCGCCAAGCTTCGGTGCAGGCGCAGGTGGCAATGGCTTCGGCGGCGACAACAAATTCGCTGCCAAAGAAGGCCGCAGCTTCTCCAAGCCAGCCGGTGATTTCAAAGGCGGCTTCAAGGATGGCTTCAAAGCCGCTCCAAAACCCTTCGCCAAAGCAGGCTTCAAGCCAGCCGGCAAGACATTCGCCAGCAAAGCATCGCGCAAGCCTTGATTTAGCTTGAATGCCGAGTGGGCGGGGCTCACTCGAAAAAAAGCCGCTGTTCCTTCGGGAAGAGCGGCTTTTTTCTATTGAAAACGAGTCAGCAATCGTTTTTGCATCATGTGACTTCGCAGCAAGCGCCCATCATCTAGTGATCAGCAGGTGTCCGCCGTCCCGGCTCCTTCACATGCAAAAACTTCGTCAGCAAATCCCTCGGCGGGGCGACTGAAATCGATTTGAGAATCTGCCCGACATTGCCGCGGTGATATGCGCCGTGGCTGATGATGTGGGCAAGCATTTCTTCGCGGGTCATGCGGCCGGCGTCGCCGTCTGTGAAGCGGAAGGCGATGCTCTCTTGGAGTTGGCTGGGCGTGATGGCGGCGCTGTATTGTTGGTACCAAGCGTCGGTCTCGGCGGCGGCGAAATGCAGTTCACCCAAAGTGGGCGTGGCATCGGTGTTGGTGGCGGTGTAGCCATGCGGTTCGCCAAGCAGGTGAGCGCGGAAGATGCGGTCAACGACGTAGATGTGGTTCAGCGTGCGGATCGCACCGTGTACGGCGCTGGCATGCTCTGGAGCGGTGACGGTGGCGAGCTGGTTGAAGAGTTCGTTGTTGGCCCAGGTTTTTTGGGCGAAGAGGGTGGGTAAGATGCTCATGCTTGATACAGAAGGGGTGAATCCAAGTGAAACAAGCATAGCGCAGCGCGCGCCTGCGTGCATGGCGCTAGGCAGGCAAGGTGTACAACACCCAAACGCTATTAATTCAATAGCACTCTACGCACATTCCATGCCGGCCAGATGCCAAAAAGGCTTGTAAAATAGACCTTTACCGCGATCTGCAATGCACTGCCACGCATGACTACCTCTCTTCCCTTCATCCGCCAAGATGTTCAATCGATGCACGCGTATGCCGTGCAAGACAGCAAAGGCTTCATCAAGCTCGACGCGATGGAAAATCCATACACGCTGCCTGAGGCGCTACAAAAAGCTCTTGGCGAGCGGCTGTGCAAAGTGGCGATCAATCGCTATCCCGGCACGCGGATTGATGATCTGAAGACGGCGTTGCGTGCTTATGCACAAGTGCCGCAGGGCTACGGCCTGATGCTGGGCAATGGCTCGGATGAGTTGATCTCTCTGCTCGCCATGGCTTGTGACGTGCCTGGAGGCAAAATCCTCGCCCCGTTGCCCGGCTTCGTGATGTATGCGATGAGCGCTCAGCTTCAAGGCTTGCAGTTCATCGGCGTCGATTTAACGGCAGATTTTGAGCTGGACGCGCCCGCGATGCTGGCTGCTATAAACCAAGAAAAGCCAGCGATCACTTACATTGCATACCCCAACAACCCTACAGCCAACCTGTGGGATGCCGGTGCCATCCGCCAAATCATCGCCGCCTGCGCCAGCTATGGCGGCATGGTTGTGATGGATGAGGCGTATCAGCCGTTCTCCAGTAAAAGCTGGATGGATGAGATCAAGGCAGCCCCCGAGCAGAACGCCAACGTCCTGCTCATGCGCACGCTCAGCAAATTCGGTCTGGCCGGTGTGCGCTTGGGTTACATGACCGGCCCCAAGGCCTTGATCGACGAAATCGACAAGCTACGCCCCCCCTATAACATCAGCGTGCTGAACGCAGAATGTGCCCTCTTTGCTCTGGAGAATTCTGAGGCTTTTAGGCTTCAAGCCAAGGAAATATGTGCGCAACGTGCTATCCTTTTGGAAGCAACTGGCGCCATGCCCGGTCTGAAAGCATTCCCCTCGGATGCCAACATGATTCTCGTGCGTATGCCTGATGCCGATGCTGCCTTCGCTCACCTCAAGGCGCAGGGCATCTTGATCAAAAACATCTCCAAAATGCACCCGCTTCTCAAAAACTGCCTGCGCCTGACGGTAGGCACGCCAGATGAGAACGCCAAAATGCTATCAGCGCTGCGCGGCGTCTAGCTTGCGCCCTCAGTTAAAACGCAAAACCTCGCTGACTTCGTCGTCAAAGCGCGGCGGCTGGCCCGCTCGCGCTTGGGCAACTGGAATATGCGCACCTTCTTTGGCAAACAGCGGTAGGTGCGCCAGCGGCGCAGCGACTTCGATCCATTGACCGCTCGCATGGGCTTGCCGGGTATAAAAATCAAACCATTTGCCGCTATCGGGCAGCGCAGGCAAATAGACGCGACGGGATTGCGCCCCTGCTTGCACCACAGGTGCCACCAGCAGCTCATCACCGAGCATGAAGTCGTCACAGTCTTCTAAGCACTGCGCATCCAACGGGAAATTGAAGAACGTCGGGCGAATGATGGGCAATTGCTCGCGTGATGCTAGCTCAAAGCATTGCCACAGAAAGGGGAGCAGTCGATAGCGCAGGGCGATGGCCGATTTAACGATGTCCTTCACCTCGGGATGCATCCAAGGCACATTGCTCACACCGCCTTCTTTCCATGAGTTCATGACCATCCTCGGATTCAGGCAGCAGGCTTGCACCCAGCGCGCAAAGAGCTCCGCATCGGGCATGGGGCCGAAAAAGCCCCCGACGTCATGGCCAATGTTGAACATGCCGGACAGGCTCATTTGCAAGCCAGTGCGGATGTTCCATTTCAGGTTGGCCCAATCGCTGCTGTTGTCGCCCGACCAGGTTTGCGCATAGCGCTGAATCCCCGGCGGCCCCGCACGGGTGACTGTGAAGTTGTTGCCGCTGTCTTGGCCGGTCGATTGCGCTTCAAAGGTGGCGCGTGTCATGAGCAGCGCATGCAGGGGGCGGCTCCTGTGAATCGGCAGGCCAGCGCCCCAAGCTTGGCTGTAGGCATCCTCGGCTTGCAAAGCGTATTCGTTATTGTCGTTCCAGCCGACCTCGATGCCCTGATCCAAAATCTGGGCCTTGAGCTGCGCCTTCCACCAATTCACAGCAGCATCGCGCGTGAAATCGAGGTGTGAGCCCATGCCGTCCCAAAATGGCTCAAGCACGGGTTGATCGCTCTCGGTGTGGGCAATGAAGGCTTGCTGCGACTGCAGTTGTGCGTAGGCGGGATGATCATCCAAAAGGCAAGGCTTGATGTTGGCGACGAGTCGCATGCCCGCATCATGAAACTTGGCGTTGATGGCTTTGGGATCAGGAAACTTGCTGTGATTCCACGTGAACACATAGCGCTGCTTGCCACGGCTGGAATAGCCAGAGCCATAGTGAAAGGCAGAGATCGGAATCTCATGCGCGGTACATTTGTCGATGAATTCAGAAAGCTGCTGCTGCGCATCGGGGGCATCCGCCAAGCCCATGGCAGTTTGCGCATAGCCCAGGGTCCAACGGGGTGGTAAGTGCGTGCCGCCGATCAAACGAACGAATTGGGACACCACTTCAGCCGGCGAATTGCCCACCATCAAGTAATAGTCGAGGTCGCCGTCATCGATCTCGGTGGTGCGGAAAAAACCATGGTAATTGTCATGCTCGCAGCCCAAATCAAAGGTGCAGACCGACAGTGTGTCGTAGTAGATGCCCGTCCACTGACCGTTGGCAGTACGCGTGATCAAGAACGGCCAGTGTTTATAGAGTGGATCACCGCTTTTCGGATCGTAGCCCAGTGAATCTTGGCCTAAGCATCGCAAGCGCCGCCCGTGGAGATTGAGCGGGCCGGTTTTGTCGCCCAAGCCAAAGTAATGCTCGGTGGGGTCGCGCTGAACGCAATGCCGCACCAAGCCGCTTCGCTTTTCATGAAGATAAGCGCTGGTGATGCGATCGAGCTGCAGCGCTTGACCCGTCTGCGCACAATGCCACTCTAGGCGCAGCGGCTGCCCCGCAGCGCCATGCAATTGCACGCTCAGGCGCGATGTCTGAAGGCGTAGAGCCGTGTGATCAGCCGTGACGGGCGGCCGTTGAAAACCATCTAGGCTGCTGCGCTCGCGCCCTTGCCATGAAACATCAAAGGTGGCCCCTGCCGATCCATCAAGTGGCGCGATCGCCCAGGTGCGCGGTTCGCGAAACCCGGTAGCGGGCTCCCAAGTGACGCGGGCTAAGGTTTCGCTCAGGAAGCAGACATCGAGTTTGCCGTGGCCGTGGAGATTCGCGCTTGCATCGGCTTGTTTGCCAGTCGGGGTGAGCTGCCAGACATCAGTTTGTAGAGGGGACATGAGTCAATGGGACAGAGCAAGCGCCAAGCCTTGCGCGTCAAACGCATAGAGATATTGGACTTGAGTGGTGATGTGCAAGCTTTGACCTGCGCTGACGCCAACTGCGCCGGGAAGAATGACTTCGACCTCGCTATGGTCAGGCGTTTGTACACGCATCAGTGTGTTGGCGCCGAGGTACTCGCATCTCAGTACCGTGACCGGCAAGCCTTGACCTGCATCGCATTGAATGAAATGTTCAGGTCGAATACCGATTTGGTGCGCTTGCGTCGGAACTCGTTGCGCTGCACCTTGCAAATATTGCGCAGTGGCAGCCGGCAGAAAGTTCATTCGCGGACTTCCGATGAAACCAGCAACAAAGGTGTTCGCCGGGCGCTCGTACAGCTCTCTAGGCGCACCGACTTGTTCGATCTTGCCTGCGCGCAAGACGACGATGCGATCGGCCATGGTCATGGCTTCGACTTGATCATGCGTCACATAAATCATGGTCGCGCCCAGGCGTCGATGCAAATCACTGAGCTCCGCTCGCATGCTCACGCGCAACTCGGCATCTAGATTAGACAAGGGCTCATCAAACAAGAAAATCTTCGGCTCGCGAACAATGGCGCGACCAATGGCGACCCGCTGGCGTTGGCCACCCGATAGCTGTGTGGGGCGGCGCTGTAGCAGCGTATCGAGCTTGAGCAGGGCGGCAGCATCACGCACTTTGGCCTCAATCTCTGCCTTCGGTGTTTTCACGTTCTCCAAGCCAAAAGCCATGTTGGCATACACGCTCATGTGCGGGTACAGCGCGTAGGATTGAAACACCATTGCGCAGCCGCGATCTGCGGCGCCAATGTCATTGACCCGTTCGCCATCTATGCGCACATCGCCACGGGTGGGGTGATCCAGCCCTGCGATCATGCGCAGCAAGGTGGATTTGCCGCAACCCGATGGCCCGACGAAGACGACAAACTCGCCATGCGCCACCGACAAATCCACGCCTTGGATGTCCTGCGTGCTGCCGAAGCTTTTTTCTATGGCGGAGAGTTCGAGTGTGGACACGAGGGGCCTCTGATAAAAATAGGTTTACTTCACGCCGGCGCTGGCAATGCCGGTGGTGATATAGCGCTGTAAAAAGGCAAACACCAGCGTGACGGGCAGCAAAGTAATCACCGTCATGGCCAGCAAATAATGCCATTGCGTGTTGAGTTCGCCTTGGAAAGCGTTGAGCGCCAGTTGCAATGTGAAGAATTCGTTTTTGGAAAGCACGATCAGGGGCAGCAAGAAATCATTCCAGCGCCACATCACCGAAAAAATCGCCAGCACAGCAAGCGCAGGCGCAGACAGCGGCAAAACAATGCGCCAGTAAATCCGCCATTCACTGGCATGATCCATGCGCGCGGCTTCCAGTAATTCATCGGGAATCGTGAGCATGTATTGCCGCAGCAAAAATACGCCAGTTGGCGTGGCAATCGCCGGCAGAATCACGCCCCACAAACTATTGAGCATGCCGAAACTGTTGATCACCAAAAACACTGGAACCAAGATGATGGTGGGCGGGATCATTAGCGTGGCAATAATCAGCAAAAACACCGATTTTTGGCCACGAAAATTGTATTTGGAGAGTGCAAAAGCCGCCATCGAATTGACCAGCAAAGTCAGCAGCGTGGCCACCACGGTGATGA
This sequence comes from Variovorax sp., assembly GCA_031429925.1. Lineage (GTDB taxonomy): Bacteria > Pseudomonadota > Gammaproteobacteria > Burkholderiales > Burkholderiaceae_C > JANMDU01. Next base: position 177 of record JANPAK010000040.1, on the reverse strand, counting down.
AGACGCTGTTCCATAAATACTTGCCGAAGGTGAATCTGCTGAACAGATCGCCATAGTTGCTCCAAGCAAATTTGATTTCATTGACGGGCGTGCGCTGGTTGATATTGACTTTGATCACTTGCTCGGGCTGAGCGGGATCGACCAAGTTGGCGATGATACCGATGCGGCTGGTTTGCG
>JANPAK010000039.1:0-8066 GCA_031429925.1 Variovorax sp. | reverse complement strand
CCGCCCATGAGATGGCTCATATTGGGCATCGCGGCAGGCATGACACCTGGTAAAGGCACGCCTTGGCCCATCTTGCCTTGCATGTCCATGAAGACTTGCATGTTTTTCTCCAGCATGCTGCCCATAAAGCCTTGCATGGTGTGGCCGTAGAAGCGGATCATATTGGCCAGCGCGGCTTCGGAAAACATCGGCACGCCGCCCATTTCTTCCTCCAAAATGATTTGCAGCATGATCGAGCGCGTGAGGTCTTCGTTGGTTTTGGCATCGCGCACAGCGAAGGGCTTTGCATCGATCACAAGCTGCTTGACTTCGGCCAAGGTGATGTAAGCGGAGCTTACCGTGTCGTACAAGCGGCGATTGGGGTATTTTTTGATGATGCGAACGGCAGCCGTCGCTTCTGATCCATTGGTTTTCTTCTGAGTGGCCAAAATCTCGCTCCTGACAGTCAATGTCATCTTTTGCAGCATGCTGCGATGCACCATTCTAGGCATTTCAGGCAAGCTGGAAAGCAAAAAACCGCTTAGGTTTACCCTAAGCGGTTTTTATGATTTGGTAACCACACACTTTCAAAGAAAGTGGTAGGCGCAATTGGACTCGAACCAACGACCCCCACCATGTCAAGGTGGTGCTCTAACCAGCTGAGCTATGCGCCTGTTGAAGCCCACGATTATAGCATGGCGCTCAGAGGTGATAATCAACACCATGTCTACATCGAACAAAATTCTCTACGGCTTTCACGCCGTAGGGGTACGCCTGAAAACAGCGCCGCAATCCATCCTTGAACTTCATATCGATGTGACCCGTCGCGATGCCCGCATGAAGCAGTTTCAGGATCGGGCCAAAGAGGCTGCGGCCGCAACCCCCGGACTCAAACTGATTGAGTCTGACGGTGCACGCCTGACGCGCATGTGCGGCGGCATGATGCACCAAGGCGTGCTGGCGGTCGTGAACCCGCTGGTACAGGCTCGCTCGGTCGATGATGTGCTGGAGCAACTGGAAGAATCGCCAAACGCGGCGCCTGCATTGATCTTGGTGCTTGACGGCGTGACCGACCCACACAACTTGGGCGCTTGCCTGCGCGTAGCCGATGGCGCTGGCGCTCATGCTGTGATTGCGCCTAAGGATCATGCCGTGGGTATCAATGCCACCGTCTCTAAAGTGGCCAGTGGCGCGGCTGAGACTGTGCCTTATCTGATGGTGACGAATCTCGCACGCACGCTAAATGAGCTCAAAGAACGTAATATTTGGATCATCGGCACCAGCGAAGACGCCGAAAAAACGATTCACGAGATCGATCTCAAAGGCCCAGTGGCTTTGGTGCTTGGCGCCGAAGGCACAGGCATGCGCCAACTCACCCGTAAAACCTGCGATGAATTGGTACGCATCCCGATGCTTGGTGCTGTGGAGAGCCTGAATGTATCGGTGGCCAGCGGGGTGTGTTTGTATGAAGCGGTGCGCCAGCGCGGTAGCGTTTGAGGCTATTTTTTAATGATTTAAAGAGGAATTTCCCCATGAAAGACACTATGAAATCAATAGCGCACCGCGCAGGTTTGATGGCGGTTAGCGCCCTATTTTTATCAGTTTTCTTGTTGCAGGGCTGCACCCAAGAGCAGCAAAACAAGATTCAGCGTGACACCCAAAACTGGACCGGTACGAACGGTGTATTGGAGCTCTACGCGGGTGACAAACTGGTACGCCGATTTGTCAAAATTGACAAGCTCTCAACCGCCATGGGAACGGACGATGGCAAGCCCCGTCCCTATCGCTTTGGCTACGGCGTGCTCGACGAAAACCTCAACATGATCGCCGACCCAAGCGAAAAGCGTGTGTATTTTGAAATCAGCGATTACGCTTCAAACTACGTGTTTTTTGAAAATCCGAGGTAAGGTCTCTGCACCTCTGACAGCACGCTACAGCTTCAGCTCCCACGTCTCGCTCACCAGATCGTGGCCAAACCCTTGGTTGGGCGAGCTGTGAATGAGCTTGAAGCCCCGCTTCTCATAAATGGCTCGGGCGCTGAGCAAACACGCATTCGTCCAGAGCACCATCTTTTTGTAACCCCGCTCGCGGGCAAACTGAATCGCTTCATCGGTAAGTTGCCCGCCTAAGCCCAGTCCGCGCGCCTCGGGCGTCAGAATGAGCATGCGAAGCTTGGCCGTTCGGCTGCTCTTTCGCACGACAAAGACACTGCCGACGCGCTGACCATTGAGCTCCGCAATCCAGCAGCGCTCCCAACCAGGCTTGAACTTTTTGACAAAGTCTTCACAGATGCCAGCAACGAGCGCCTCAAACTCCCAATTCCACCCGTATTCTTGAGCATAGATGCGGCCATGCTGCTCAACGACCCAGCCCAGATCGCCGGGCTGAAGATCTCGCAAAACGACACTGCGCTTCATATCAGATGATGCCCAGCATCCCCAGGGCTGCACCAGCGCCGAGGATTAGCAACAAATGCAGCTTCGTTTTCCAAGCGAGCAGCAAAGCCAGCGCGGTGAACACCCAAAGTGGCCCATCCTTGGCGAGTTGATCGTGCGATGCCGTCAGCAACCAAGCGGTGGCAAGCAAGAGCGCGATGGATATTGGGGCAAGCGATGCTTTGCTGGCTTTCGCGATGACGTGATTGGCGTTATTTTGCAGCCAACGGGTCGCGGCAAAGGTGAGTGTGCTACTGGGCACCATGATGCCGATAAAGGTTGCCAGCAAGCCAGCGGTTGCGGCCCAGTAGGTACCCCCTGTTTGCAACCCGATTTGCCAACCAATCAACGGGATAAAGAGCACATTGGGCCCCGGCGCGGCTTGTGCGATGGCAATGCAGCTGGAGAACTGAATATCGCTGAGCCAGCCTTGCTTTTCCACCACAAAGCGTTGCATGTCCGCGGCGGTGGTGATCGCACCGCCCACCGCCAGCAGCGACAGCAACATGAAATGCGTGAAGAGAGACAACCAAATATCCCAGGTCATGGCTTGCTGTCCAAGGACGCGTTGACCGGCAAGTCTTGGCGGCGAATGATCCAAGCGGCATAAGCAAACGCCGGGGCGCCTAAACCCATCACGACATACACCAGAGGCCAACGCAGCAAACCAATCGCTATAAATGTCATAGCAATGAGCGCAGCGCAAACAAGGGATCCCATCTCATTTCTCTTCAAACCAGGCATCATTTTGAGGGAAACAGCGCCAATCAAACCGGCGGCCGCCGCACCCATGCCCCGCACGGCGCCGGCCACTTCTGGCAAATGCACATACTGGTTGTAAAGCGTGGCCAGAAGCAGCACGATCACCAATGGCGGCAGCAGGATGCCGGAGAGAGCGGCGAGTGCGCCACGCCAACCGAAGTAGCGGTTGCCCAAGATGATGCACAGGTTCACCACATTGCCGCCAGGCAAGATTTGCGACACGGCCCAATCTTCTGTGAACTCTTTGGTGCTAAGCCATCGTCTTTTGTCTACTATTTCGCGCTGAATGATGGTCAACACGCCACCAAACCCCTGCAAGGCGATGGCCGCGAATGTGAAAAACAGCTCGGTTTTGGTTTTGGGCCGCGCAACTTGCGGCGCTTCGGTCGTTAGCTCAGGCATACAAGTATTATCTGCGCTGAGCGCAAGAACTAAGGTTATGCAATCACAAGGCAACGACTGTAGCGGCCAAAAACCTACAATAGAGGCCTATGACCGCCCGCCCCGCCATCTTTAGCGACGTATCGCTGTTCCCGCGCGATGCCAAGCCCTTGGGCAGCTATCGCAAGTATTGGGCGCACCGCTTTGGCATCGCCAAATTCCTACCGACCACCCGCGCCGAGATGGATGCGCTGGGTTGGGACACTTGCGACATCATCATTGTCGTGGGTGACGCTTATGTCGATCACCCCAGCTTTGGCATGGCCGTGATTGGCCGGATGCTCGAGAACCAAGGCTTTCGCGTCGGCATCATTGCGCAGCCCGATTGGCAAAGTGCCGAGCCCTTCAAGGCATTGGGTAAGCCGAATTTGTTTTATGGCGTGTCGGCAGGCAACATGGACAGCATGATCAACCGCTACACGGCCGATCGCAAAATTCGCTCCGACGATGCCTATACCGCGGGTGGTATGGGCGGCAAGCGACCTGATCGTGCTGCTTTGGTTTATAGCCAGCGCTGCAAAGAAGCCTACAGCGACGTACCGATTATTTTGGGTGGGATCGAAGGCTCGCTGCGACGCATCGCCCATTACGATTATTGGCAAGACAAGGTGCGCCGCAGCATCGTGGTGGATGCCAAGTGTGATTTGCTGCTCTATGGCAACGCTGAGCGTGCGATTGTGGAGATTGCACATCGACTTGGCGCCAAAGAGCCGATTGAAAACCTCACTGACATTCGCGGCACAGCCTTCGTGCAGAGGAATAATCCTGAAGGTTGGTTTGAGATTGATTCGACCGACATCGATACGCCAGGACGCACCGAACAGCACGTCAATCCCTACATGATGAGCGCCGATTTGGCACGCGAGCAAGGCGGCTCGTGTGCCAAGGAAGACGCCGTGATCTCGGTGCAGTCCGGTTTGCCGGCGACTGGTGGGTCAGCCAGCACATCGATCACGATGCGGGGCCAAATGGATGCGCCAACACCCAGCAACTTGGCAGACTTAGGCACGAACATCAAGCCTTTGACGTTTGTGCCCAACCCGCTTCTGACCAAGAACAATCTCAAAACGCCACCCCGCGACAAATCCGTGATCCGCCTGCCCAGCTACGAGCAGGTCAAATCTGACCCGATTCTTTATGCGCATGCCAACCGTGTGCTTCATCTTGAAACCAACCCCGGCAACGCCCGCGCCTTAGTGCAAAAGCATGGCGAAGGCACAACGGCGCGCGACGTGTGGATCACGCCACCGCCCATTCCGCTGACCACGGCAGAGATGGATTTGGTGTTTGACCTTCCCTATGCACGCTCGCCACACCCGTCCTATGCCGATGCAAATGGCAAACACGATGGCGAAACGAAAATTCCCGCTTGGGAAATGATCCGTTTCAGCGTCAACATCATGCGCGGCTGCTTCGGCGGCTGTACCTTTTGCTCCATCACCGAGCACGAAGGCCGTATCATCCAAAGCCGCAGCGAAGACAGCATCATCCGAGAGGTTGAAGCCATTCGCGATAGCGTGCAAGGCTTTACCGGCATCGTGAGTGATTTGGGCGGCCCAACCGCCAATATGTACCGCATTGGCTGCAAAACCCCCGAGATAGAAAGTGCCTGCCGCAAGCCTAGCTGCGTCTATCCCGGCATCTGCCCTAACCTCAACACCAGCCACGAGAGCCTGATTAAGCTGTATCGCCGCGCCCGTGAATTGAAGGGCATCAAGAAAATCCTCATTGGCTCCGGCCTGCGTTACGACCTCGCTGTGGAAAGCCCCGAATACGTCAAAGAGCTCGTCACCCACCACGTCGGTGGCTATCTCAAAATCGCCCCGGAACACACCGAAGGCGGCCCACTTTCCAAGATGATGAAGCCTGGGATCGGTAGCTACGACAAGTTCAAAAACCTGTTTGAAAAATACAGCGCCGAGGCTGGCAAAAAGCAATACCTGATTCCTTACTTTATCGCCGCCCACCCCGGCACACGTGATGAAGACATGATGAACTTGGCCGTTTGGCTTAAAAAGAATGGTTTCCGCGCCGACCAAGTTCAAACCTTCTACCCCAGCCCCATGGCCACGGCCACGGCCATGTACCACAGCCAAAAGAATCCCCAGCGTAAGATCAGCCGAGATTCAGAAGGCGTAGATATCGTCAAAGGCGACAAGCGCCGTCGCCTTCACAAAGCCTTCCTGCGCTACCACGACGCCAACAATTGGCCACTGCTGCGCGAAGCTTTGAAAGCGATGGGACGCGCCGATTTGATCGGCAACGGCAAGCATCACCTCATCCCTTCCTACCAACCCGTGACCGATGGTGCGTATGTCGGCGCGAGGAAGAAGAATTCTTTTGCTCCCGGTTTAAAAACCAAAGGGCGCACCGGTGGAGCGACTTCAGGCGTTACCAAGCAGCCCGCCAAAGGAAGCTTGCTCACGCAGCATACGGGTTTGCCGCCGCGTCGAATCAAGTGAGCATACTGCGCCAAACGGGCGCGCAGTTATGCGACGACAAAGAAACGATCAAATTCCTGCAACAGCTTCGGATGCGCCACTGCAAAGCGCTCGCGCTGCACAAAGTAGGCCTCTGCCGCAACGGCGAAAAATTCGTCAATGGCTGTGATGCCGTAGGCGTCCAGCAAAGGTTCGCTGGTTTCGCCTAAGCCGCCAAAGCGCTGCCATGACCCGCTGGCCTCGCAGAAGAGCTCGTATTCGGCTTGGAGCGTGGTCAGCCAGTGGCGACGTTGCTCAGTAGGCATGGGCGGGCAGCCATCCGCCGCGCCGTCTCGCAGATCCATCACATGGATGAATTCGTGGATGACAACGTTATAGGCAGCGCTGGCTGTCTCGCCGGCGGCTTGCACGTCGCTCCAGGCGAGCATGAGGGGGCCGCCTTCCAGCATTTCTCCGGTGAGATCTTCACTGCCGCTGTGCGCGATGCCGTCCTCATCCACCCACTCGCGACGCGCGCGCACCTCGCCTGCGTGCAACACGATGCCTAGGAAGCCGTCATACCATGCCAGCGCGAGATCGGGGCGCTCTGGTGGGGCAATGTGCAAAATGGGCAAGCAGGCCTGCACGGCAACCAACACGGCCTTCTCATCGCTGACTTGGAAGCCTTGCGCGCCGGAGAATTCTTTGCCATCGAGAAATACACTGGCGAGCACGCGCAAGCGTGATAGATCAGCAGCAGGCAAGCAGGCAATAAATGGCAGCTTGCATAAGCTGCTTTGCCAAAGATCGTCATCAATCGGGCGGCGCTGTGTGATGGCTGCGATACGCGCTTGTCGGCGGGTACTTTGCCAGTCTAGCCAGCTGAGCCACCAAGCTTTGAGCATGGGCGTGCCTCGTTGCGCTTATGCCACTGGGATGTGATGTGTGCTGACTGCACCATCGTCGCCTAGGCTGAGGCGCAGCGCGTAGCCCCGGGGGGGTTGCTGCCCTGAATGCCAGTCGGGCAGCACGTGGCGCGTCCCCAGCCCTTGCTTGGATGTGATGGCGTGATCACGGCCTTCGTGGGTGTGGCCATGAATGAAGTGTTGGCTTTGCGTCGCATCCATCCACTGAACCGCGACCTTCTGGTCAATATCAATCCAAGCGTGGCCGGCGGCATTCATTTCTTTCTTCCTAGCTTCGCTGGCTGTGCGCATCGCACGCGCCTGCCCCAAACGTTCCTGCAGGGGAGTGGCCAAAAACTTCGTCTGCCAATCTGCGCTTCGCACCAAGGCGCGAAATGCTTGGTAGGGCTCGTCGCCCAAGCAAAGCGCATCGCCATGACTGAGCAAATAGCGCTGGCCACCAAAACTGAGCACGCTCGGATCGCTCAAAATCTGAATGCCGCTGCTATCGGACAAGCCTTTTCCGACAAGAAAATCCCGATTGCCGCGCATGAAATACATGCTGCGCCGCTCGGCACCGCGCTGTAGCAGACTGCTGCATTGCTGCTCAAACCTGAAGCCTTGATGACGAGTTGAGTTGCTGGCTTGCAAAGAATCCGCCAAAACATCATCACCCACCCAGACTTCAAACAAGTCACCCAGAATGAAGATTGCGTCTGCCGGAGACAGCTCCAGATAACTGCGCCAAGCCAAAAAGTTCAATGGCTCCGATTCCTGCAAATGCAGATCAGAGATGAACTCTACGCAGCGCCAAGCCGGCGGTGCCGAGATCGAATCAAAACTGATGGCTGGTGCACCAGCGGGAGCCATGGCTTTCAATCAGAGGATCACCGCCTTGGTGATCACGACATCCTGAACCGGCACATCGTCATGGAAGCCTTTGCGGCCCGTTTTAACTTTGCAAAGCGTGTCCACGACATCCGTGCCCGAGGTCACTTTTCCAAACACGGCATAACCCCAACCTTGGATGCTGGGCGCGGTGTGGTTCAGGAAGGCGTTGTCCGCGCCGTTGATGAAGAACTGGGCACTGGCCGAGTGCGGATCTTGCGTGCGCGCCATAGCTA
>JANPAK010000038.1:0-5872 GCA_031429925.1 Variovorax sp. | reverse complement strand
CTTGGTGCACCTGTCTGACCTGTCCTGGACTGAGACCGGCGAAGCGGCTGTCAAGGCCTTCAAGAAGGGCCAAGAAGTCGAAGCCATCGTGCTAGCCATTGATGTGGATCGCGAGCGCATTTCGCTTGGTATCAAGCAACTCGATGCTGATGCGTTCACGACTTTCGCATCTGTCAACGACAAAGGCTCCGTGGTGACCGGTAAGGTCAAGACGGTGGATGCCAAAGGCGCTGAGATTGATCTGGGCCAAGAAATCATGGGCTACCTGCGGGCTTCTGAGATCAGCCGTGATCGCGTGGAAGATGCACGCAACGTCCTCAAAGAAGGTGACGAAGTCACTGCGGTGGTGGTCAACATTGATCGCAAGAGCCGTCAAGTGTCCTTGTCGGTAAAGGCCAAAGATGCGGCTGACGAACAAGAAGCTATGGGCAGCCTGAACACTGCATCTAGCCGTGAGTCGGCCGGCACGACCAGCCTAGGCGCTTTGTTGCGCGCTAAGTTGGATAACAACGGTTAATCGCTTCGATCCATGACCCGTTCTGATCTAGTTGAAGCGCTGTCACAGCAGTTTGGGCAGCTGACGCAGCGCGATGCCGAGTTTGCCGTCAAGACCATTCTTGACGCGCTCGGGGAGGCATTGGTCAAAGGTCACCGCATAGAGATCCGCGGTTTTGGTAGCTTCTCGGTGAATCGTCGCCCGCCGCGCGTGGGACGCAATCCCCGTACCGGCGAATCTGTGACGATTCCTGAGAAGCGCGTTCCCCACTTCAAGCCAGGCAAAGCCTTGCGTGAGGCGGTTGACGCCAAGACGGAAGAGATGAGAAGCAAGGGCTTGCTTTGACGTAAGCCTATAGAATCGGTGGCAGCTGAACAAATTGCCATGCAAAAAATCCTGTGGTTGCTTCAGTGGATACTGAAAGCAGCCATTTTTTTCACTCTGTTTGCCTTCGCGCTGAATAATCAGCACGAAGTGGTTGCGCATTTCTTTTTCGGCCGTCAATGGGCTGCACCTTTGGTGGTCATCGTCTTGCTGACTTTTACCGCTGGGGTGGTTGTTGGTGTATTGGGTATGCTGCCTCGATGGTTGCGGCGCAGAGCAGCAGCGACTTCGGGGGCGACGAGTGCCCCAGACACTGTCGCTGCAAGCCACGCCACGCGCGGACGCGAGGAGATGGGTGTTTGATATGAGCTTAGTGACCCATGGAACTTGATGCCACCTGGCTTTTGTTGGGCCTGCCGCTCGCGTTTGCATTCGGCTGGCTGGCCTCGCGCTTTGACTTGCGTCAGTTGCGTATTGACAATCGCCGTTCACCCAAGGCCTACTTTCAAGGGCTGAACTATCTGCTCAACGAACAGCAAGACAAAGCGATTGATGCGTTTATTGAGGCCGTGCAGAAAGACCCAGATACGTCTGAGCTGCATTTTGCTTTGGGCAACCTTTTCCGGCGCAGGGGCGAGTATGACCGGGCGGTTCGCGTTCATGAGCACCTGATGGCGCGCGGGGATCTTTCCCAAGCTGATCGCAACCGCGCACAACACGCGCTTGCCTTGGACTATATGAAAGCCGGCTTGCTCGACCGAGCCGAAGACGCGCTAGGCAGACTTGAGGGCACGAAGTTTGAGCAGGAGGCGCGACTGGCGCGTTTGGGTATTTATGAGAGAACCCGTGATTGGTTGGAGGCTAGGCGAATGGCTAGCTTGCTTCAAGGTGCAGGCCAAGGAGATTTCAGCTCTCGTATCGCGCACTATCTTTGTGAGCAAGCGCAAAGTGCCACTAGTTTGGAACAAAAAATTTTGCTGGAAGAGGCGATTCATTTGGCCCCTCAGGCCGGACGTGCACGCATAGCGATGGCAAGTTGGCTGGAGAGCGTTGGTGATATGAACGCGGCTCTGGACATGCTTTTGACGCTCATGGAATATGCGCCAAGTGCGATTCCATTGGTCGCAGATCAACTGTCGAACATGGCGCTTGAGTGTGATCGCACGAATGAAGTCAAAGCCCCTATCGAAGCCTTTTATCAAACCACCCGGTCGCTGGATGCCCTAGAGGCTCTCAATCAACTTGAACTCCTATCGCTGCCGGACCCAGTACGACATGGGGCAACCTTGAGATACATCGAGCACCTGAAGCATGAGCCGTCACTGGTCGTAGCGGCGCAGCTCATGAAGATCAGCGCCAGCGCGCAACCAGATGTCCAACGCGCACTGGACAAAGCGGCGCAGCCACTCATGCGCTATCGGTGTGCAGCATGCGGGTTTGAAGCAAGTCGCCACTTTTGGCAGTGCCCAGGTTGCCAAAGCTGGGATAGCTACTCTACAAGGCGTGTTGACGAATTATGAAGATCACGCGTGAACGACTCGCCGAGGCGCATGTGCTCGTTGTCGGCGATGCGATGCTCGATCGCTATTGGTATGGTGATGTAGATCGTATCAGCCCGGAGGCACCCGTTCCTGTAGTGCATGTGAAACGTGAAGAAGAGCGCATTGGCGCAGCGGCCAACGTAGCGGTCAACGTGGTGGGCTTGGGCGCACAGGCTACGTTTGTGGGGGTGGTTGGCGCAGACGAACCTGGCCGCAAGCTGCAGGCTCTGCTCGATGGCAGCGGCATTGTCTATCACCTCGCGCAAGACCCTCGATTGCAGACCACCGTGAAGCTGCGTGTGATTGGCCGCGCTCAGCAATTGTTGCGGATGGATTTTGAGACAGCGCCAGCGCATGACGCGCTGGCTGTGCAAGCTGCCGTCTTTGCTCAGATTCTTCCTATGCAGGGTTGTGTGCTGTTTTCGGATTACGCCAAAGGCGGCTTGGCGCATGTTGCGCCGATGATCACCACTGCCCGCCAAGCCGGCAAACCCGTCCTGGTTGATCCTAAGGGCAGCGACTATTCCCGCTATGTGGGCGCAACGGCCATCACACCCAACCGCGCCGAGCTTGCCGCTGTTGTCGGCTCGTGGCACAGTGAAGAGGAACTGCGCATCAAGGCGCAAAACCTGCGTGCTCATCTTGGCTTAGCAGCGTTGGTACTCACCCGTAGCGAAGAAGGCATGACGGTTTTTGACGATGCAGGCGATCTGACCGTGGCCACCCAAGCGCGAGAAGTGTTTGACGTGACCGGTGCGGGCGATACCGTGATCGCCACTCTAGCCGCACTGTTGGCTGCCGGTTTATCCCTGCGAGAAGCGCTCCCGTTTGCGAACAAAGCAGGCGGTATCGTGGTCGGTAAGTTTGGCACAGCGACGGCTAGCTTTGAAGAGGTTTTTGGGCTCTAGCCCCTATGAAATCTGCGCAATACGCTATGAAATTCGTCGTAACAGGTGCGTCCGGATTCGTTGGTGCAAATCTGATTGAAGGCTTGAATGAGCGTGGTTTCCAAGACATCATCGCTGTCGATCACGACCAGGGTGGTGCGAAAGCGGGCCATCTTGCTGGCTTGAGTTTCAGTGAATTCGTCACGGCCGACGTCTTTTACTCCCGTTTCTCGCGTGCTGAGTTTGGCAAGATTGAGGCAGTCTTCCACCAAGGCGCCTGCAGCGACACGATGGAGACGCGACGCGACTACATGATGACCAACAACTTTGATTGCTCGCGTCAGGTCTTTGAAGCCTGCCAGCACCAAAGTACGCGTCTGCTCTATGCGTCTTCCGCCGCTGTATACGGGAACAGCACAACATTTGCAGAGCAACCTCACAATGAAGCGCCACTCAATCTGTATGGCGAAAGCAAACTGCGGTTTGACAATTTCCTGCGTGAGCGCTTGGGGCAAGCGTCGAATTCACGCTTTACAAAAGCTGCCACGCAAGTCGCTGGCTTTCGTTATTTCAATGTGTATGGCCCGCGCGAACAGCACAAGGGCCGCATGGCCAGTGTGGCGTTTCATCAGTTTCACCAAATGCAGGCGACCGGCCGCGTTAAGCTCTTTGGTGCCTACGGCGGTTATGCACCGGGCGAACAACTGCGTGATTTTGTGAGTGTGCGCGATGTCGTGGCGGTGAACCTATGGTTTCTCGATCATCCGCAGCTCAGTGGGATTTTCAACCTCGGTACCGGGCGTGCCCAGCCCTTCAATGACGTTGCGCGGGCCGTGGTCGGTCACTTCAAGCCTGCGCAAGATGCTCATAGCACCATTGACTACATCGATTTTCCTGCTGCGTTGAACGGCAAGTACCAAAGCTACACGCAGGCCGATCTCTCAGCGCTGCGTGCAGCCGGTTGCGAGCATGCTTTCGTCGATGTGCAAACCGGCGTGGCAGATTACATGCGTTGGCTACAAACCCATGTTTCGTAGCCAAGTCAGTTACGCCACGGTCAGCGTGACTTCAATATTGCCGCGTGTCGCGTTGGAATACGGGCAGACTTTGTGTGCCGTTTCCACCAGATCTTGCGCCACGGCTTTGTCCATGCCCGGCAGATGCACCGTCAAGCGAGCGGCAATACCAAAGCCTTGAGGGATCGGGCCAATGTCCACTTCCGCGTCAATCGACGCGTCAGCCGGAACGGCAATCTTCTTCATGCCGGCCACATGCTTCATGGCGCCCATGAAGCATGCCGAATAGCCTGCTGCAAACAGCTGCTCAGGGTTGGTTGCCGTGCCTGCGCCGCCCATGGCTTTGGGGGGGCGAGAGCTTCACATCTAGCAAGCCATAATCGGAGCGAGAAGCACCGTCGCGTCCGCCAGTGGTATTAGCTTTCGCGGTGTAAACGACTTTGTCGAGTTTGTTCATAATATTGCATCCTTTGTATTCAAAATGGCAATCGTAGCCTAAGGGCTTGAATTTTGCAGAGCAGGCGTAAAATAGGAAATTCTGGGGCTGCTCTGGTTTCGACGAGGGCTGGACGTCTGGTAGTGCGTGTCGAGCTGAATGTGCTCGTAAATCAGATTCAAAAAACCTAACTGCAAACGACGAACGTTTCGCACTCGCAGCTTAATCGCTGAGAGGCTTGCAACATCTCTCCGGTGGGATGGGCAAAGGGGTTTCGGGGCAACCTGAGGCTTCTCGGCTGCAAGCTAATACACATCGGATGGTCTTGTACTGGGTGACTTAGTGCAGGACAAGAAAATAGGTCACTGGTCTGTTTCGTAGCGTGCCCCTGCGCGACGAGATGGGCGAGACACAAATCAGAAGGCTACACATGTAGATCGATCAGAAAAAAGGTTTTCGGACGCGGGTTCAATTCCCGCCAGCTCCACCACTACCCCTCGGTAAAGAGTCTCTCTTTACCTTTGAACAAACCCGTTGGGCCCCAAGCCTGGCGGGGTTTTTCACTTTTTCTTGCGGACTTGGCTCCCACCCATCCCGCCCAAATTCTTCAATTTCCGGCCCTTTCACGATCTCTGTTCTCTACTTCTTGCGAACGCGCAGAGTCACGAGTCCGCAAGGTCAACCCTTTGCAAATCAAAGACTTAGCGAAAATTTGGGACAGGCAATTTTTTCGAGCATCGCTTGAGCAAACCGCAATTCGAAAAAACAGAGAAGATGAGAGGCTGCGCATCTTGGCCGCAAGCGGCATTGAAAATGGGCGGAGGGTCAGCCGTGCGATCGACGAAACAGTTCCAGGTTCGCCTCACAATCCGTTTTGATTGTTCCCACGAAAGATGTGGGTGAGCTTGGAGCCGTTGACTTCGTGGTTACGCTAGACCCGAAATAGGCCCAAAGCCGGCACTCGTCGGCATCTCAAGTAGTCCACCGAAATGGCAGGAGCTGTCTTTCGATTTCGCCGGAAGCGGTCACACGCTGCACACATCGAAAATCAGTAACCGGTCATTCAGCGGTAAAAATCACCTCTTGAAACTGGTCGTCAACAGTGCGCGTACCTTCCAGTCGCGAACGGCAGCTCATGGGTAGTCCAATGTGATGCTCGGCTAGAGTCTTGC
>JANPAK010000037.1:0-9604 GCA_031429925.1 Variovorax sp. | reverse complement strand
TTCAATCAAATAGCCGGTGAGGAACTCCAACGCTTTCGTGTTGGCTAGGGCGGGGTCGCCCGTGGAATCTTTGACAGCCCACCAAAACAAGCCATTAAACAAGAAGCTCAGCGCCACCCAGACGATAGACCAATTGATGGCTTCCTTGACGCCGACTTCGTGTGAGCCCTGCTTGTTGAGCACGACAAAATCGATAATGAGCGCAGCGATAACAATCGCAATAAAAACGACCCACAGCCAAGTGGGCGCGATAGATTCGAACATAGCAGACCTTCCAGTGTTGTACTAATATGTACTGGTTTGCCGAAAGGTCTTGCGGGGGGCGTTCAGCCTGAATGACAGGTCTGAGCTTCGCTTCCTGTGCACCGGTCACCGCAACCAAGCAGTGACGTATTGACGACACACAGGCATCGTCTTCATCTCGAAAACGACGCGCTACTCCCCTTTCGGAAGTGCCACGATTATGTCAAAGAGGCGCCGGCCGGCAATTGCAAGTAACGTAAAGCCATGCAGAGTGTGGGGGTTTGTCCTAGACAAGGCGGGGGATTTTGAGGTGATAATTGAGCTACGAAGGGGAGTAGCTCCCCATTTGGCGCGCCGTCAGTACGAAGTTCTTCTCGCAAGAGCTTCCGGTGCCCGAGGTGCGACGGCTTATGCCTCGTGCTGAGCAAGACCTTCGATCCCCCTGCTGAGACAGGTGTGTTGGATCGAAGCGTGCTCACTTCTTCCAGTGCCCTTGCTTTGCAAACGCTTCGCAAAATCAACATATAACTGGAAGTTTTCATGGAATTATTCTCTACCCCGTGGTGGTCGGCGTTGCTGGCCATCATCTTGATCGATCTGGTCCTTGCCGGCGATAACGCTATCGTGATCGCGCTCGCCGCACGAAATTTGCCGCCGCATTTGCAAAAGAAGGCCATCATGTGGGGCACCGTCGGCGCAATCGTCGTCCGATCCGCAATGACCCTTGTCGTGGTTTGGTTGCTCAAGATCCCCGGCCTGATGCTCATCGGTGGCTTGGGCCTGTTGTGGATTGCGTACAAGTTGCTCGCTGACCAAGGTGGCGACGAGCATGATGGCCCAGTAGCAGCGACTTTCTGGGGTGCGATGAAAACCATCGTTGTCGCGGATGCGTTGATGGGCATCGACAACGTTTTGGGTGTTGCAGGTGCAGCCAATGGCTCAATGAGCTTAGTCATTTTGGGTTTGTTGATTAGCGTGCCCATCGTCGTTTATGGCAGCCAGGTCGTTCTCAAACTTGTCGAGCGTTTTCCTATCATTATTCAGTTTGGCGCAGCCGTGCTTGCGCTGACTGCTGCAAAAATGATTATTGGTGAACAGTTGCTAGATGCCGTGTTTGATGCACCCACGACGCTTGCCGAGGTTGCGAAATACGCCTTGTACAGCCTCTGCGTCGCAGGTGTTCTGGGTGCAGGCTGGTGGGCCGGCAAACGTGCCGTTGCACGCAGCAAAGACCACACTTCTGCAACATAAAACATTTTTTGCAATGATGGTATCCCATTCATCACTCTGCCTTAATCATCAAAGACCCGGAGCTACCCATGAGCACCCTTGATACGTATATTGTTTATCTTGACGATGCCTCGTACGGGCAACAGCAACTTGCCGATGTGTTGCGGCAGCCGCACGTCAAGCGCTTTGTTTTGGTTGCGTGTGCGCCGCGCATGACGCGTCGGATAGGAAAGTGGTTGAGTCATAGTGCGCGTGAGAATTGGCTTGACAAATGGTGCAACAAACTGTTTGACCAGTTTGTCCCGATGATCGCTAAGAGCGATCACGTCTTTTGCGAGGTGGCAACGGGGCCATTGCAAAACTACACTGAGATGCTGCTCAAGGATCTTGGGCGGGCGCAGATCATTGATGCGCGGCGGCCGAAATTTGGCGTTGAGCTTCAGCCGCTTGTTGCCGAAACGGGGGTGGCGCCAACGCATGGCTTGAGGCCCATGTCGCCGATAGTGCAGGGTGGCGGGGCCGCACTCGCGTAATTCGCCTCCGACGTTGGGGCAACGGCAGCCGCAACACCGCCATGGCATCGTTTTGCCGCCGTGCGGTGGTATGCTTTGCGCCATGAAATTGATTGCAAAATGGCTTCTGAGCGCTATGGCCCTGCTTGCGGTGGCGCACATTTACTCTGGTGTTGTCGTCACTAGCTTCTCGTCCGCACTGATTGCGGCGTTTGTCATCGGATTGTTTAACACGGTGGTGCGCCCAATACTGGTGATTTTGACCTTGCCGGTGACTCTGATCACATTGGGTTTGTTTTTGTTCGTCATCAACGCCCTGTTGTTTTACATGGCGTCGGGCGTGTTGGATGGATTTGATGTCAAAGGCTTTAGCGCCGCCTTGATCGGCTCGCTTTTGTATTCGATAGCCGGCCTAGTCATTGAGGCTGCGCTTGAGCGGCTCTTTCAAAAAAAGTGATGCAAGCGGTTGTGTTCGTTTGGGATATCGCCCAGCATGGCCGCTGTTGATCCGCACGCTCAGACAGCTCTCGCCCCAGTCAGTCGCCCTTCAAGATCGACGGGCTTCGTGGGTGGCGCCTCTGCTGCATCGGTAACGCTGCCGCACGCCCTGGGCTTGGGTCTTCTGGCGTTATCGCCTTTGAGTGCAGATTTTCCGATCGGCGCCATGGCGATGTGGGCGATCGCGTTACCTTGCCTTGTCATGGCACTCGTATTTCGCAAACAGGGCGTGATCTACGCGCCGAGCACGGTAATTGCACTTCTTTACGGCGCTGTGTTGGCGCTTGTGGTTCGCCACGCTGACGCGCTGGGTTTGTCACCGGGGCAGGTCTTGGCAGTGACCTCGGTCGTCGTGGCGATCGCTTTTGCCTTGCAGTGGCTTTTCGGGATGCTGCGCTTGGCAGATATTGCGCGATTCATGCCAGTGCCAGTGATGCAGGGCTTTGCGGCGGGCGTTGGCCTGGCCATGGTCTTGTCACAGGTACGAATCGCTTTTGGTGCCGAACTCTGGGCTTGGGATAGCACCTTACTGTTCCATGCATGCGTGGCCGCAGCCGTGGTACTCATGGCCGTGTTGTTTCAGCGGTTTGTCACCGTTCGGTGGCCGCAGTTTCCTTGGTTGTTCGCTGCGACCGCATTGGTGGCTGCCGTTGCCATCGCTTTGCAGGCGCTCCTTGGGAATGCTCTTCCGCCACTCGCTCCTGCAGCTGATCGCTATGCAATGTCGTTTGTGGTGATACCGACGTGGCGTGGCGTCCCTTGGTTGGATGTTGGACGGGCACTTGGGGCAACATTGCTGTCGATGGCTCTTTTGGCTGCGATCGTGAATAGCCTCGAAATGGTGGTGTTTAGGCAGGAGCTTGCAGCAACGAGTTTCCAGCGCGACGATGGCAATGAGGTTCTTAAGCGAGAGAGCTTGGTCTCCGCGGCTTGTGCACTTATGGGCTGGCTGCCTGCATCGACCAGCGCGTCGCGAACCCGTATGGCGAGTCATGCCGGTGTTGTTACTAACAACGCTGGAGTTTGGCACGCCGCGCTGATCTGCTGCGTCGCTGCGTCCGGTTATCTATGGATGCACTCGATTCCGTTGGCGTGCTTTTCGGGGGCTTTGCTCACCGCGGGGCTGCGACAGGTGCCTCAGGCCATGGTTGCAAGAGCGTCTTGGATGCGTACTCGGGAGACCTTGGTACAAAGTTGGTTGGTGGCGCTCGTTTTTGCTTTTGCCGGTGGCGTGCTGGCTTTGGTCACTGGCTTGGTGGTTGCAACCGTCGCCCTGCTACGGCTGTCTGCAGCGAGCGCCTTACGCCGAGAGCATTTGGGCGGGCAGTTGCGATCAAGACGACTGCGCCGAAAAGAGGCAGACCTCTGGCTCGCCGAGCGCATGAAAGAAGTCGCCGTGTTTGAGTTACAAGGGATTCTGTCTTTTGGCGTTGGCGCTTACATTGCCAATCAAGTGCGTATGCGGATTCTGCCGCAACATAGGTGGGTCATTCTGGATGCGACCCGCGTGCCCGCTTGGGACGACACAGGCTTGGCACACCTGCGTGCGTTGGCTCGCGAACTAACAAGCAAAGGAATACCGCTGGCATTGGCCTTGACCGACCGTGATCGATTGCCACCCATGACCGGCATTGAACTGTTCTCCGATGTCGACCGGGCCTTAGAGTGGGCGGAGGAAGGCCTCTTGGCTGACCGGTCCGTAGTGACCGACAACGAGTTCGATCCGTTGGGCGAACTTGGCCAAGGATTGGCCTTAGCGGCGCGGGCTGATCTGATGGATCGGTTGAAGGCTGAGCATCTAGAGGCTGAGCAAAGCGTTTTTGCTGCGGGCGACATAAGTACCGATCTTTACTTCGTGCAGTCTGGCAGGATCTCCTTGGAAACAGCAGCAAATGCTGGGCTACGCTTAGCCACGGTTGGCCGGGGACAGGCCTTTGGTGAGATGGCATTTCTCAACGGAACCGCCCGAACGGCTTATGCCTTGACCCGCGAGCAGGCTGCCAAGCTGCTCGTATTGAGCAAAAGTGATTTTGATGGTTGGGCTGGCCGCAACCCGTCTGACGCATTGGTGTTTGTGTCGAACCTAGCCCAGGTGACCAATCGTCGCCTGGCCCTGACGACCCGCCAGCTGCGTGCCGTCATTGAATGAGTGCTTGGCGCGCCGCTGGCCCAAAAGATCGAGACGTGTTGCTGATGGTGCTTTGACTTGAAAGCCGAAGAATGCACCAGAGAAATCACCTCTTGGCGACGGCACGCTCATAAAACGGCACGACTTTGGGCAGGTTGGTTTCAATGTCTTTGATGCGCGTCGGACCGCTGGGGTGTGTGCTTAGAAACTGTAGTGGTGCGCCTTTGCTGGCGGCCCCCATTTTTTGCCACAAAGAAACGCCGGCTCTCGGGTTATAGCCTGCCCTGGCGGCGAGCTCCATGCCGACGAGATCGGCTTCAGACTCGTCTTCCCGACCAAACTTAAGCGTGAGAAGTTGTGTGCCCATACTGGCAAGCTGCGCACCCGTATTGCCTAAGCCCAAGAGCTGCGCACCAATGTTCAGACCGATATTGGTTGCCGCCTGTTTGCCCATACGCTCGCGCGCATGCTCGCGAAGCGCATGCGCCACTTCGTGGCCCATGATCATGGCGACTTCGTCATCGGTGAGTTTCAGTTGCTCCAAGATGCCGGTGTAGAAGGCAATCTTCCCTCCCGGCATGCAGAATGCGTTGATTTGGTTACTTACGAGGATGTTTACCTCCCACTGCCAACTTTTTGCGCGAGGATTCCACTCATACGAAAAGGGAATGATCTTTTGCGCGATATTGCGCAGGCGTTGGCTTTGAGGATGTTGTGCAGGCAGTAGCGCGTTTTTGCTTGCAGCGTCTTGCAGCATTTTTTGGTACTGCTGAGCCGCGGCTTGTTCAACTTGACCGGCCGGCACCAGCTTGGCAGCCTTGGAAATACCGCCGACCTCCACACCTTCGCGCGCCAAAGCGAATCCCCCAGACATTGCGGCGCAAGTGGCGCAGCCCCATTTGAAGCCCTGCCCAATGACGGCGCGGCGATTGGGCAGGCAACTTGAATTTGTGGTCACAGAGTTCTCCAGCAGTGTAGTGAGCTTGGCATGTTAACGCGACAGCTTGCCGACGGTGCACACGATGGTGCGCTTCACGCCGGCAGATCGGCTATAAATCTTGCGCCTCCGCCCTCACGTGGCAAACAGTGAACACTACCGCCGTGCTGTTGAGCAATGCTGCGAACCAAGGCCAGACCCAACCCGATGCCGCCGTGTCGCTCGCTGGCGTGGATGCTGCGATAGAAAGGCTCGAAGATGCGTTCTCGTTCACTTTCTGGCACGCCGGGGCCGCGGTCTGACACGTCGATCCGGACATGTCCATTTGGCAGAGAAAGGGTCAAGACAATGTCGAAATCTGTATTGTTGGCAGGGGTACTTTCTAAAGCGGTGACCGGTGGCTGACCGTATCGCAGGGCGTTCTCCAGCAAATTGCGCAGAAGCCGACGCAATAATCGGGCATCGCCCAGTATCACAGCGCTTGTCGCCGGCGCTCCAGCCCAAACGAGCGACACGTGGGCGCGCGCCGCCTCTTCGGCAGCCAATCCGAGCAGATCGACCGGTTCTTTGCTGAAGCCGGCCACGCTGCTATTGGTCGCTTCGAGCCGACTGGCGAGCAAAATCTCATCGATCAAGGCGTCCAACTCCGCAATGTTGCGGGAAAGCTCGGTCTTTAGCGCAGGGCTCGGGGTGGAGTCCATCAGCTCTAAGCCCATTCGGATCCGCGCCAGAGGTGACCTTAGTTCATGTGAGGCATTCGCCAGCAAGGACTTTTGCGCTTGCATTAAGGCCGCAACTTGATCGGCAGATTGATTGAAGCGTTTCGCTAAGAATGCAACCTCATCATCGCCGGTTTCATCGACCCGAGCTCGCAAATCGCCGGCTCCCAAGCGCTCGACACCGAGCCGCAGATGTTCCAAGCGTTGTGTGAGGCGTCGCACCACTGGATAACTACCGAGTGCTACAGCCAATGCAAAAGCCACCAACAAGGCCACAAAGCCCATGGAGGGTAGACCGCCGCGATCCCCTGCGCCGGGCGGATCCCACCAGCGAAGATTGCGCGCTCCGGGAGGTGGGCCACCGGGTCGATCGCGTTCATCGGCGCCCATGCCCGGACCGGGCTCCCCGGCCGTCGGGCCGCGCCCCCGGGGTGGCAAAGAAATAGCCAGCTGCTCCCCGCCTTTTACGCCGGGCGGCAATTGAACATGGAACTCAATGCCACGACCCGGCACGCGCACCGGCCGCACACTGCTTTGGCCCACGACTTCGCCGGCTGCGTTACGCAGCACGACTTCGCGGGAGGGAATTTCTGATAGCCGCTCGGCGCGAATTCGCTCGGCTTGGATCCGCAATAGCCAAACCACCAACACCGACAGCACGAGCACGGCCACCACTACCGCCAACCACAGGCGCACGTAAAGGCGGTGATGAAATCGGATGTTCAAGGTTTTCCAGCGGAAATGGCGGTCGATCTTCTATGGATACTGCGTGACATGCTCATAAATAAATAGCAATGGGCAGTCAATCAGTCTTGTTGCTTGGCGAATACATAGCCCACGCCGCGCACGGTGAGAATGCGCTTGGGCTCTTTGCTGTTGCTTTCAATCGCAGCGCGGATCCGACCCATATGCACATCGATGGACCGATCAAACGCCTCGAGCTCGCGACCGCGCACGACCTCCATGATTTGTTCGCGGGTGAGCACGCGGCCAGCACGTTCGGCGAGCGCCACCAGCAGGTCAAACTGGTAGGACGTCAACTCCGCTACGCGCGCATCGACACGCACGAGGCGAGCATCGCGGTCAATTTCAAGGCTTCCGAAGCGCAAAGTGGAGCTGGGGACTTGAGCAAGCTTGGTTTGCTCCGCAGCCGAGGGCATGGCACCACGCCTGAGCAGTGCTTTGATACGGGCTAGGAGTTCGCGCGGCTCAAAAGGCTTCGCTAAGTAATCATCAGCGCCCAGCTCTAGGCCTAGCACGCGGTCCATGGCATCGCCTTTTGCGGTGAGCATGATGACGGGCGTGTAGCGCAACGGTTCAGGCAGTGCGCGCAATTGGCGGCACACCTCTAGGCCGTCCATGCCCGGCATCATCCAATCCAGAATCACGACCCCCGGCTTTTGTACCGCCAATTGGGTCAAACCAGCAGTCCCGTCGGCGGCATGATTGAAAACAAAATTTTGCGCCCGCAGATACTGGCCGATCATCCCAGCGAGGCGAAGGTCATCATCGATCAATAAAACTTCAGACATGAGCCGATTGTGGTGGCGGTGTGTATCGATTTTGTAAAGTAAGGCTTATGAAGGCTTAAACCGCTCGCTTTGCTTGCGATCGACCACCGCTTTAACCAACTGCGCACTCGTATTGCGCAACCGCTGCGCCAGCAATTGCGTTATCTTGACCAGCAGCTTGGCGCCGACAGCGGGATGCTGCGAAATCAATGTACTGATCGCCGAGCGGGTCAAGACGCCCACCTCAACCGGTTCGAGCGCTGTGCAGGTCGCGTTGCGGGGTTCGCTATCTAGCATGGACATCTCACCTAAACTGGCACCGGCGCGCACGACGGCAAGTCGTGAGATTTCCAGGGATTCGCCAGTGGATAGGCCTTCGGCGTCGAGGTGCATCACGTGCTTGGTGACATCGACGGTACCGGAGAAGATCAGTAGCATCCAGTCACCGCTCTCGCCCTCTTGGATCAAAACCTGCCCGGCGGCACCCGTGAACCTGCGCATGACGGCGCCGAGCAGCGCCAACTCATCAGTTTGAAAGTCTTGCAAAAGGCTGGAATGCTGGCGCAGCACGTCGGCCAGTGCCGGCAATAGTTCATGGCAGTCGCCTTGATCCTGCAGACCCCGGCCAATTAGCGCGGGCGGTAGGGCCGCTATCACGGCTTGATCTGAACGGCTAACCATCTTGTCAATTGGCCAACGGCGTCATCGGTGGCGGAGGTGAGGGCGCGCACACCGCCCGCGGCATCGGGACTTGGCGCGTTGGAACGGGCGAGCACGGTGGTCTGCGCGATCAGCACATCATTTTTCATCAGACTGGCGCGCAGCCTAACGAGGCCCTGGCTGGAAACTGGCGTCTCAAAGAGCTGGCTGAATTCATCGAGCTCCACTCGCAGAACCCATGGCGTGCCGCCTTCGTTGGCGAGCACGGGACCTTGCACGCTGAGAGCATCCCGTAAGCGCGTGCGCACGATTTGCGCGGGCGGCACGCTCCACCTGGCTTGCGCGTAGGGTCGAAGTTGCTGAGCATCGAGGTACTGCAAGCGGTAAAGCAAGGCGGCGCTGTCAAGCCCCGCGCCAGCCTCGATGTCGGGCAACGCTATGGTCGGGCGCTGGGGTGTGGCGGTGGGCGCTTGGGTCGAGATCACCGGTCCGAAGTCATAGACGACCTTGGGGGTGGGCGCTTGTGGCGTCGCGCAGGCCACCAGCAGCATGGCCGCCATAGCCGCCATAACCCTGCGACCCCAAGCGCGGTGCACAGCCCGCCTTTCTGGGCACTTTGGGGCTGAAACGCTTATCTGATATGCACAAATTGCTATTGAATTCATAGTAAGTGGTGGACGCATCAACCGCACTCCTTTATTTGTTTGGCGGCACGAAGCCCCCCTCGCCGGGGCCGGGGGGTATGGGCGCGTTCCCAAAGATCAAACTTTGCGGGTTGTCGCCCAGTTCTTTGATCACTCGGTCGGTCGAACGAGCGGCGCGAGCGGCCTCGTCAGCCATTTTGGCCGCACGGGGTAGCGCACTGTTTGAGATAGTTTGAGCACTCTGGCCGATGGCTAGTGCACTGGCGCTGGCGCTTGCCAAGCCATCATTGATGCGATCGAGCGTGCCACCTCGCTCGGCTACGCGTTGGCCGATGGCGCTCAGTGATACCACTGCCTTGTTGGTTTCTTGCGCGGTTTTGCTGAATTCCGTGGCGGTGGTTTGCATCGCTTGCATGGCGCCTCTGGTGTCTTTCACCAAAGCCGGGATGTCGGTGCGCTCTGGGCCAAATTGAGCATCTAGAATCTTTTGCATTGCCGCAACCTGCTCAGATACGCCGATTG
>JANPAK010000036.1:0-1539 GCA_031429925.1 Variovorax sp. | reverse complement strand
GGTCAGTTGGGCAATCGCCTCGTCGGTAGCGGGCAACACTCCGCGCCACCACTGAAATGCTAACGCCGCCTGCTCTACCAGCATGCCCACACCATCCACCAGTTTCCCGGCACCTGCCTGTTTAGAGAGCCGTAAGAAAGGTGTGGCACCTTTGCCATAAGCCATTTCATACGCCAGACAGCCCGGCGCAAACGCCGCCATTGGCACTGGCGGGGCTTGGCTAAACAAGCTCGCTGACGTGCCATTGACCACCACGTCAAAGGGTGACGTTAAATCACCATAGCTGCACGCGCTCACATTGACCGGGCTCTGCGAGCGCAACATCGCTGCCAATGCTTCGGCCTTCTCCACCGTGCGATTCGCTACCACCAGCAAAGCGGGCTCGCAGCGCGCGAAAGGCAGCAACGCACCGCGCACCGCGCCGCCAGCCCCAAGCAACAGCACCCGCTTGCCCTTCATCGGGCAATGGTGATTTCGCTCAATATCGTTGACCAAGCCCACACCATCGAAATTCTGTGCATGCACCTGATCGCCGTCAAATTTCAAGGCGTTGACAGCGCCAGCCAAGCGTGCTGATTCCGACAAATGCGTCGCATAGGCAAAAGCATCGAGCTTGAAAGGCGCAGTCACATTCATACCGCGCATGCCGCCTGCGCGCAACTCATCAAGCTGAGCAGCAAGGTCTCCAATGCGCCCTTCTACTCTGGTGTATTCCATGTTCTGCTTGGCCGCCGCAGCAAACAGGCCATGAATGATGGGCGACTTAGACTGAACAATTGGGTTGCCGATGACTGCATAGCGTTCGGGGGCGGAGGCGTCGCTCATAAAATCTGTACTCCAAGAAAACGCAAGAATCAAAACTGCAGCAATGCTTGAGGCGAATGCCACATCAGTTGTTCGCATTCCGTCACATCAAACATTTGCCCATAGAGGGCCAACATGGGGCCGTAGTCCAAGCGATCAGGCGCTTTGAGATAGGGCCAGTCGGATGCCCACAGGCAATGTTTTAGACCAAAATTTTTGGCCAACGCCGCTACGTAAGGCTGCACGTCATAGAAGGGGTAGCCTGACTGCGAGAACTTAGCAAAACCAGAAAGCTTGGCCACGGCACGACCCTCGCGCCCTAAGGCTAACAAGGCTTGAAAGCCCGGCTGCATCAAGCCAGCACTCAACAGCGGCCGTCCACAGTGGTCGACCAAGATGCGCACGCCACTGGCATCGATCATCGGCAGCAGCTCACAAAGCTGATCTCCCTCCACTTGGAACTGAGCCCACATGCCCCGCTTAGCCAAGCGCGCGAGCAATCCGCCCAAATCAGCGTAGTACTCCACCCCTAACAACGAAGCGTTGAACGCCAAGCCCAATACGCCTTGTTGCGAGAGTCTTTCTAGCGCGTCGTCATCGCAATCATTGGGCATCACGGCAATACCGCGAAATCGTTGCGGCGTACCTTCAATAGCATCGAGCATGCAGCGGTTGTCTAAGCCATAACCAGAATTCGGCCCAACGAGCAAGGCGTGGCGCACGTTGTAAAAATCC
>JANPAK010000035.1:0-37950 GCA_031429925.1 Variovorax sp. | reverse complement strand
CGCGATCATGGCGACCGGGCGCACGGATTACCCTAACCAGGTCAACAACGTACTGTGTTTTCCCTACATTTTTCGCGGCGCACTCGATGCCGGCGCCTCCACCATCACCGTTGAGATGGAGATTGCTGCGGTGTATGCGATCGCTGAGCTGGCGCAGGCCGAGCAAAGTGAGGTCGTGGCCGCTGCCTATGTCGGCGAGAAGCTGGCCTTTGGCCCTGAGTATTTGATCCCGAAGCCTTTTGACCCGCGTTTGATGATGAAGATTGCGCCAGCAGTGGCCAAAGCCGCGCAAGACAGCGGCGTGGCCTTGCGTCCGATCGCCGACATGGAAGCATATCGGCAAAAATTGCAAAGCTTTGTGTATGCAAGCGGCACCACGATGAAGCCGATTTTTCAGGCCGCCAAGAAGGCTGCCAATAAGCGCATCGCTTACGCCGAGGGCGAGGAAGAGCGCGTGTTGCGCGCCTGCCAGATCGTGGTGGATGAAGGGCTTGCGCGTCCGACCCTGATTGGGCGTCCGGCTGTCATCGCGCGACGCATTGAGAAATTTGGCCTGCGCCTCAATGAGGAGCTTGACTATGACGTTGTCAACGTTGAGCAAGATCACCGTTATCGTGATTTCTGGCAAACCTACCATCGGATGACCGAGCGCAAGGGCATTACCGCGCAGGTCGCTAAGATTGAAATGCGCCGCCGCCTCACGCTGATCGGCGCAATGCTGCTGCACAAAGGCGATGTGGACGGCATGATCTGCGGCACTTGGGGCACCACCAACCTGCATTTGCAATACATCGACCAAGTGATCGGCAAGCGCCCGGGCGGCGCAGAGAGCACGGAGCAAGATGTGCCGGTATACGCCTGCATGAACGGCTTGCTATTGCCCGATCGCCAACTCTTCCTCGTTGACACCCACGTCAATTACGACCCAAACGCCGAAGAGCTGGCCGAGATCACGGTGATGGCCGCCGAAGAGATGGTGCGCTTTGGCGTATCGCCCAAGGCCGCTCTTTTGTCGCACAGCAATTTTGGCTCCAGCGACCAGCCCAGCGCCCTCAAGATGCGCCGCGTGCTGGAGTTGCTGCGGGCGCAAGCGCCGTGGCTAGAAGTGGACGGCGAGATGCATGGCGATGTAGCGCTAGACGCCGCCATGCGCAAGAGCATCATGCCCAACAGCACGCTGACGGGCGAGGCTAACTTGCTGGTCTTGCCCAATATCGATGCCGCTAACATTGCATACAATTTGCTCAAAACAGCGGCAGGTGGCAATATCGCCATTGGCCCAGTCCTTTTGGGCTGCGCCAAACCGGTGCATATCCTGACAGCGAGCGCCACTGTGCGACGAATTGTGAATATGACAGCGCTGACCGTGGCTGACGCAAACGCATCTAGACAAGCAATATTGAAATAGTGTGCGCTTACATATTTTATTTTTTTGCCACCCAGAAACACCCAGCTAGCACAATGGTTAAAGGCGTTGATACCCCTAGGGCTTGCATATTTCTCAGCTTTGCGCGACAATAGAGAGCTTAGGAATTACGGGATAACCCGTATTTTGGCAAACAAAGCTTGCAGGGTTCACGATGAAGCGCTGGTTCAAACATACTTGGGTTGGCGCCTGCTCACTTTTGAGCATTGGGGTGTTCTACCTGATCATAGTGACCGCTACCGGGGTTCAGGCCAAAGGCCCTACCCCAGCAGCCGAGCCAGCCGCTCAAAGCATCGCTTTGGCCGACTTGCCCAAGCAAGGCCGTGAAACCTATGCATTGATTTTGGCCGGCGGCCCCTTTCCTTATGAGAAAGATGGCACCGTGTTTGGCAACCGTGAGCGAATGCTACCCGCACAAAAACGCGGGTTCTATCGTGAATACACGGTCAAAACGCCTTACGCCCGCACGCGCGGAGCCAAACGGATTGTCTGCGGCGGGAGCCAATCCGTAAAACCTGAGGTGTGTTACTACACCGAAGACCATTACGCCAGCTTCAAGCGCATCGCCCAATAAGCGCTGCCTGAAGTTGACACCGCCGAGTTTTTATTTTTTTAGTCAGAGATCAACGGAGAAGCAATATGCCCCTTCGTCATACCAAACCCAATATCGTCCAATCTATTCGTGCTCACCGTGTCCAGGAGCTGCAAGATGCAGCGACTGAAATGGGGCATCATTTCCTTTACGCCAGCATCGGTGAGGCGCAGTCCAAGCAAGATGTGTTGGATCTGCTTGCCATTCAATTGAAGCTGCCAAGCCATTTCGGCAAAAACTACGACGCGCTTTACGATGTGCTTACCGATCCGATTCACAAATCGGGCAGTCAGCCTGGATTCATCGTTGTGCTCGAGCACATTCCTACGAACCCCAAATTCGACAAGGAAGCCCGCGAGCAGTTGCTAGATATCTTCCGCGACATCGCTGACTATTGGCATGATCGCAAAGTGCCTTTCCGCTGCTTCTATTCTTTTGCTGTAGCTCGCGCCAACTCTGGCAAAGCTGCGCCAGCGACAGAAGAAGAAACCGATGGCGAAAAGATGCCAACGGATAAGCTGGTTGATGTATCGCCACTGGCGCTGCGTATGAGCTCCCCATTCAACGCAGGCTATTGGCTCGCGGCTGCGTGATCTTTGTTCGATCGCCTGAAAAAGCCGCTCAATTGAGCGGCTTTTTCATTAAGGGTAAAGGGCGCGCTGACGGGCATGGACGCGCGCCAAACCGAGCAGCGCATCGGTCCAAGGCGTGGGTAACCCTTTGAGCTGGCCAATTTCTCTGACGGCGGACACTAACGCATCCAGCTCCACCGGGCGGCCAGCTTCCACATCCTGCAGCATCGAGGTTTTGAATGCACCGAGCTTGAGCGTGACTTGATGACGGTCTTCGGGTCGCTGAGCAATCGGGATACCGATGCGCTCGCCAATGGCTTTGGCTTCGAGCATCACCTGGCTGATAAAGCCGCGCAGCAGATCATCGCCCAAAATCTTATCGGTCGTCGCGCCAGTGATGGCGCTCACGGGGTTGACCGTCATATTGCCCCAGAGCTTGTACCAAATGTCTTTTTGGATCTGCGGCGAGAGCGTGACATCAAAGAGAGCTTCTTGCAACAAGGCCAGCAAGGCTTGAACACGTTGGGTGGCGTGACCAGAGGGCTCGCCGATGATGAGGCCGTTGCCAAAGTGATGTTGGATCACGCCAGGGCTGCGTACGGCGCAGCTGGCATGCACGACCGAGCCAATGATGAGCTGCGCAGGAAGGTGCTGGGCAATCTCGCCGTCTGGATCGATGCTTTGCAAGCGCTGGCCAATCAGAGCATCGCCAAAGCCATCGAAGAACCACCAAGGAACGCCATTCATCGCAGACAGAAGCATCGTCTCTTTGCCCAACAGTGGCACGATCTGCTTAGCCACGTCGCGCACGGCCGGTGCTTTCACCGCGAGGATGACAAGATCCTGTTCGCCCAGCATCGCAGCATCGTTGGACGCTTTCACCTTGGTTTGAATCTGGCTGTCTTTCAGATGCAGTTGCAAACCATCCCGTTGCAGCACATCTAGCGTTAGGCCACGCGCAAACACACTGAGCTGCACGCCCGCGCAGCGCGAGAGCTTCGCGCCGATCCAGCCACCGATACTGCCTGCGCCCACGATACAAATACGTTGGATCTTCATTTTTTTCATTGATTTCAATGGAAATTCAGCTTTTTGCCTATGTGGAGTCTGCGCAGTATGCTACTAAATAAATAGCGACTCAGATCACTGCGCGTAACCAGGATTGGCTTTATCCACGCGCCGCTTCAACGCATCAAACACATCTTGCCCCGCGCCAAACTGCGCATCAAATTGAAAACTGTCATGCGTCGTTTTCTCTGCCACGGCCTGCGGCACGGCAATGGCGGCGCCGAGCCCCGCTTGCATGCATTGAATATCGCAGGCACGCTGCAATGTCCACAGGCGTACCAGCGCCAGCGGCAGGGTTGGCGCCCAAGCGAGCAAGCCATGGTTGCGCAAAATGAGCAGTGGCTTGCCATCCATGTTCTTCAACAGGCGCGGTGCTTCCTCCGCATGCACGGTGATGCCCTCAAAGTCGTGATAAGCGACCAAGCCATGCAGCTGCGCAGAGTAAAAGTTGTTTTGCGCGAGGCCTGAGGCGGTGCAGGCCACCGCCATGCCCGTGGTCGTGTGCGTATGCATGATGCAATGTGCATCCGGCGTATGCTGGTGGATGGCGCTGTGCACCGTGAACCCCGCGGGATTAACGGGATAAAGGTTGGCCGCATCCAACTTGTTGCCTTGGATATCAATCTTCACCAGATTGCTCGCGGTGACCTCGCTGTAATGCAAGCCAAACGGATTGATGAGGAATTGCTTTGCTTGACCCGTCACGCTGGCGGGTAGCCGAACGGTGATGTGGTTGTAAATCATCTCGGGCCAACCCAGCATGTCAAAGATGCGGTAGCAAGCGGCCAGCTCGACACGCGCTTGCCACTCGTTGGGGTGAAAGTCTTCTTGCTTCATATTGCCCTCTCAAACAAACTTAAACTGCAAGCGGCCATGCGCGCCATAGTCCACATCAAACACATCGCCCGCCTTGGCGGGCACTGGCTTGGTGAAAGAACCCGCCAGAACAATCTCGCCCGCTTGCAAATACTCGCCCCAAGGCGCGAGCTTATTTGCCAGCCACGCGATACCCACCGCCGGATGGCCTTGCACGCCAGCGGCAAGACCTGTTTCTTCCACCACACCGTTGTAGCGGCAAATCGCACCAACCCAGGGAAGATCAGTGTTTTCCGCGTTAATGCGATATCTGCTGTCGCTCGCTATATCGCCGAGTACGATGCCAGCATTCGCGGCGTTATCGCTGATGGTGTCAAACACTTTGCGTGGTGCTTTGTTGTGGCGGTCAAACTGCTCGATGCGCGCATCGATGATTTCCACGGCCGGTGTCACGTAATCCGTCGCGGCCATCACATCTTGCACCGTGATATTTGGCCCGCGCAGCTCTTGCTTCAAGATAAACGCAAGCTCCACCTCGACGCGGGGGGCAATGAAGTTTTTCACAGGAATCTCCAACACCTCGCCACCTTTGCAGGTGCAGCGCATCGTATCGAGTAGCGTGCCGTAATCGGGCTCATCAATATTGCTGGAGACCTGCATGGCGCGCGAGGTGAGACCGATCTTGTGGCCAATCACCTGCCGGCCTTGGGTGGCCTTGATCTTCATCCATGCGCGGTTGATGCGGTAGCCGTCTTCAATGGTCATGCCTGCGTGGTGCTTGGAGAAATGTTCTACCTGAGTGCGCGTGCGTTCGGCATTTTCAAGCTCTTGCGCCAGTTTGCCAATCAGTGCGTTGTCGAGCATGATTTAAGCTTTCTTGAACAGCGGATGAATCGAGCTGTGCTTCTCATCAAAGGCTTCATGGCCTTCGTCCACCTGCACCGTCACACCGATGTGCTCGGTCTGCAATAAGTGCTCAAAATGCGCTTTTGCCGCCGCAGATATTGCGTGACCTGCTATCTGCTTCGTAGAATTCGAACGCCCCCGACCCATGCGAAGGTTCATGTACACAAACGCATAATCCCCCGAGCCACCAGTCGCCTTGCCCGCTGCGCCGCCGTCGGCAACCGCAAAGTGTGCCGCCGGATAGGCCAGCACGCGCGTGCCGCCCACAGGAAACACTGCAGCGCCCGTTTCATCGCGCACGGCAATCATGGTGTCGGCCATCTTTCGGCAAAGCGCCGTCATATCGGTCTTGGCATCTAAATTCGGTGTGTAGTAAATCACAAGATGTGGCATGTCAGGCCTCCATGGGTAGAGGCACGACGGGGAAGATGGCGTTGATCTGGCCGGTGCCACTGGATCCAAAGTAAGGCGTCACGACCTCGACCTTTTCTTTGTACGCAGCGCCTCCGAGCACACCATACAGCATGGCCGTGTCGTGCATATCACCTTCGCCCCAACATTTGTCGCTATACATCGGCAGCATGTCAATCACGGTCGCATGCTCGCCACGCTCCCACAGCTCAACCACGCGCAGATCAACTTGCTCCAAGAAGGCGTTGTAGGTTTTAAAAGCAAATTCTGGTGCTTTGCCATTGTCTGCAAAGTGATGGGAAAGGCTGCCACTGGCAAACACCGCCGCAGTTCCTTCGTATCGCTGCTCAATCGCGCGACGCACCGCCAAGCCAAAGCGCTCGCTTTCTTTGAGATCATGCCAATCGCACCAGCCGCTCACGCAGATGACTTTGTAATGCTGATCGCTGTTCATGTAGCGCATGGGCACGAGTGTGCCGTATTCCAACTGCAAGCTCGTGTCTGAATGCGCTCTGGATTTCACGCCCATCTCGTTGGCCATATCCGCAATCGCATGGCCGAGCGCAGGATTGCCCGAATATTCATAGGGCATGTTTTTGATGAAGTGCGGCAGCTCGTTGCTGGTGTAGATGCCTTTGAAGTGCGGCGCGCAATTGAGGTGATATTCACTGTTGACCTGCCAATGCACATCGAGCACAACGATGGTGTCCACACCGGCTGCTCTGCACCGCTTGTCGATTTCTTTGTGGCCAGCAACAGCAGCATCCCGTTTGCCGAAATTAGGCCCCGGAAATTCGCAAAGATACATGCTGGGGACGTGGGTGATTTTTGCTGCTAGTGCTAGTTTGCCCATTGATTGCTCCTTCGCGCTTTGATTACTTTGGTTGCTCCGTGTACAAGAGGCGGCGGGCGTGAGCCTCTGCTCATGTCCCCCGCCGGCTTTGCCGTCTCCTCCTTTACTTCGCTGAGACTCACGCCCGCCGCCTCTTGTGCGCTACCGATTGGTGATTGCAGATTGCGTGCAACCATCTTCGCTAGAGCAGAGGGTTGGGGTATCTGACGTAGCGAAGTCAAGGAGGAGGCACGCGCGCAGCGCCAGCCGGGGGACATGAGCGCAGTCGGATGCCCCAAGCCTCTGCGACTGTGACCAAGTACGGGTGCAGGAATCATCACACACCCCAACGCGGAATATGGTGCGAGCCCAGCGACACAGAAATATTCTTAGGCTCTAAAAACACTTCATAGCTCCAAGTGCCACCCTCGCGCCCCGTGCCACTGGCCTTTGTGCCACCAAAAGGCTGACGCAAATCTCGCACATTTTGGCTATTCACAAAACACATGCCCGCCTCGATCTGCGCCGCTACGCGATGTGCGCGGCCAATGTTCTCTGTCCACACATAGCTGGCCAGCCCATACTGCGTGTCGTTTGCAATGCGCACCGCGTCTGCCTCGTCTTTGAACGGAATCAAGCAAGCCACCGGGCCAAAGATCTCGTCTTGCGCGATTTTCATGCGGTTATCGACATCTGCAAACACGGTAGGCCAAACGTAGTTGCCCTTTCTCACACGCTCAGGCAGCTCGGCGGCATAGCTGGGCTTGCCCAGCCCGCCGCAGAGCATGCTCGCGCCTTCTTTGGATCCGAGTTCAATATAGCTTCGCACTTTGGCCAAATGGGCTTGTGAAATCATCGGGCCCACAACGGCTTTCTCATCAAGCGGGTCGCCCACGGTGATGCGCTTGGCACGCTGCGCGAACTTCGCCGCAAAGTCTGCATAGATACTCTGCTGCACAATGACGCGGCTGCCCGCTGTGCAGCGCTCGCCGTTGTTGGAGAAGATCATGAAGATCGCTGCATGTAAAGCACGGTCTAAATCGGCGTCCTCAAAGATGACGAATGGCGATTTACCACCCAGCTCCATGCTGAATTTTTTGAGGCCAGCGGTTTGCACAATGCGGTTGCCGGTGGCGGTTGAACCAGTGAACGAAATGGCTCGTACATCAGGGTGTGCGCATAGTGGTTCACCGACGTCTTTGCCGTAACCATGCACCACATTGAGCACGCCGGGTGGAATACCTGCCTCGAGCGCGAGCGCGCCCAAGCGCGATGCTGTCATCGGCGACAACTCGCTCATCTTGAGCACCGCGGTGTTGCCAAACGCCAAGCAAGGTGCGACTTTCCAAGTCGCCGTCATAAAGGGTACATTCCACGGCGAGATCAGCGCGCACACGCCCACGGGGTGAAACAAGGTGTAGTTCAAATGCGTGGGGGTGGGATAGGTGTGGCCATCGACACGGGTGCACATTTCTGCAAAATAGTAAAAGTTGTCTGCCGCCCGGGGGATGAGTTGCTTGCCCGTTTGCGCAATCACCTGCCCGCAATCATTGGTTTCCATCTGCGCGATCTCAGGCACATGCGCCGCGATCAAATCACCGAGTTTGCGCACCAGCTTGGCCCGCTCGGTTGCTGGCAGACCCGCCCACTTGGGGAAAGCGGCCTTGGCGGCAGCCACGGCCGCATTGATCTCTTGCGAGCCGCCCGAGGCCACTTCCGCCAACACTTCTTGGGTCGCTGGGTTGATGGAGTCAAACGTGGCGCCGCTACCCACGGCCTGGCCATTGATAAGATGAGAGATCATAGTTTTTAGAACAAATGGATTTGATTCACCAGCCCCTCAACCGCATTGCGAATTGCAGGGCTCAATGGGCTGGGTTGGTCGCTGTTTTTAAATCGGTGCGTATCGAGGCTTTCGTAGCGTTGGCCATCGAGATCGATCACGATCTTGGCGCGCATCACATCCCATTTGCCTTGTTGACTCTCGCTCAAGCGCACCCACAAGCCAGCCGATGATTCAAAGGCCAACAAACGAATCGTTTTGCCACGCAGCTTTTCTTGCACTTCTTTGCTTTGCTCATGCGAAGCGACTGCGCGTGCAAACTCCGCTTGAATGAATTCAAAGGGTGCCGGGCGCATCACGGCATCACCAAACAGCACACCATCGGGCGTTGAGCGATTGTCTGCAGCGGGGGCAGGTCGCGCATCCTGCCAGCGCCAAGTGAGATTTCCCACATTGACTCCGCTCAAACCCGCACCGAGCGTGTACGGCTTCTCAGGTGTGGGCATGAGCGTGACGCAGCCTGCGCAAAGCAGTGCAGCGACGAGGGTGATCAAGGGGCGCAAGGTGTTTTGAATCATGTTGTCTCCCGCAATACGATCGTGTTGTGCAACATACCGATGCCGTCAATGCTGCATTCAACATTGTCGCCCGGCTGGCAATCGACCACGCCATCTGGCGTTCCGGTGAGGATCAGATCGCCGGGGCGTAGGGTCATGAAGCTGCTGAAGTATTCGATGAGGGCGGGAATACTGAAGATCATGTCGCGGGTGTTGCCGCGCTGCGTGATCTGGCCGTTGACGCTGGTTAGAAGATCGAGCTGCATCGGGTCAGCAATGTCTTTCGCATCCACCAGCCAAGGGCCGATGGGCGTGCAGGTGGGGCGGCCTTTGACGCGCAGATTCGGACGATACCAGTTCTCCAAGTAGTCGCGGATGGCGTAGTCGTTGGCTATGGTGTAGCCTTGCACGAACTCGTAGGCGTCGTCACGCTTCACATTCTTTGCAGAGCGCCCGATGACTACAGCTAGCTCGCATTCATAGTGCATGAATTTCACATCGACTGGGCGATGCGTTTGCTCGCGGTGGCCGATGAGAGCGCTTTGGCCTTTGAGGAAAGCGAGCGGCTCGTTCGGTGGTTTGAAGGCGAGCTCTTTGGCATGGTCGGCGTAGTTGAGGCCGAGGCAGAGAATGGTGCGGGCCTGACCCACCGGTGCGAGCGGGGGTAGCCAGCGCACAGCATCCTGACTGACACGCTGGCCGTCTTCCAGCAAGAGCATGCCGTCTGCCTCGCGTGCTGCAAGTACGTGACCTTGGTAAATGACGCGGGCTTGCCTCATACAGCTTCTCCGGCTGCAATCAACGTACGAGTGAAAACTTGACCGTTCAGGCGCGCCTCCACGACATCGCCAACCTTCACAAACGGTGCATCGGGCGCGCAGCCGAGCATGAGTACGTCGCCTGCCTCCCAAGCAATGAATTCACTCACGGCCTTGAGCTGATCTTGCGCAGTAAGCAGCCAATCCGCCGTCTGATAGCTGTGCGCCAACTGGCCATTGACCCAAGTTTCGACGCGCTGCTGACGCAAACCATCTTCTGGCCAAGCGGCCCAGCTTTGCGGCACGGCCAGCGAGCCGTCAAATGCGTTAAAGCGCAAGGGTGGGCGATAGAAGCTGCCGTGGGGCAAGGTAAAGTCGCATAGCAATGCGACTTGCCAGTCAGAAATAGCTACTTTTTTGATAGCAAATTGCGCAGAATTGGCAATGTCCAAGGGCTGATTTGGCTTGTAAATCAGCCCAGCGCAGGCTCTGGCGAGTATCTGTGGCTGAGCCGCACGCAGATGCAGCACCCCGCCAAAAGCGTTGAAGGTATTGGCCGGCTTGATGTATAGCACGGGCGCCTTGGGTGGTGCGTTGTAGGGCAGCTGATGCGCCGCCTCGCCAAGCGCCTGCAACTCCGCACCATGATGCATGAGGCTGCCGTAGACCGTTGTGGGCATCATGCTTTGCTACCTTTCAATGGTTTGGCTGGTGCTGCGCCGCTCGGCTGCGAAATGGCAATCACCTCGTCGAGCAATGCATACAGCTGCCGTAACTGCTCCTCACCGAGACTTGCTTCCATTTGGCTGTAATGCGCTTCGATGGATTGCGCAAGTTTGGCGACCATGCGTTTGCCTTTGGGGCTGGCGCGAACCAGCTGCCGGCGTGCGTCTTGGGTATCTACAGCTCTTACGATAAGTCCGTCGCGCTCCATGCGGGTGAGCACACCCGAGAGGCTGGGGCCGAGCAGATAAGCGCCCTGAGCGATCGTGCTGACATCGCACTGGCCCTCTTCGGCGAGTACGCGCAGCACGCGCCATTGCTGATCCGTCAAGCCATGCTCACGCAACCCGGGGCGGAAATGCTCGAGCACGGCTTCGCGCGCTTGCAGCAGCAGGCGAGGCAAATTTCGGTGCGCGAAAGGATTCATTAATTAACATGTTAAGTAATTTTGGACATGTTGTCAAATCGGGTTTTCACGGTGTCCAGCATACGAGATGCATCGCACTGCGACAGCGCCCACATCTCTTGCGGCGAAAGCACCGTGATGCCAGGTGGCGCGGTTTGCAACAAGGCATCAACTATTTCAGCGATCTTGGTGGGGCGCACCGGCTGCTCATGCGCTGGCACCATGAAGCTAAAGATGCCTAGCATCCATTGCGCCAGACGATCCAAGGGATGGGGTTGCCGGATGGGCACTGGTTTTTCAGCACTACGTAAGAGCAACAGGCGCTCGAAGCCAATACTGGCTAAGGCCTGCTCATCAAGCGAAGCTAGGCCACGCTTGAGGGATTCCGGCAAGCTGCCTTGGGCATGCGGAAGGACGACAACCAAGCTGCTTGCGCCACAGCGGTGCAACCAGTTCGCCAGCTCGGGCAGCTGCGCTGGCTCCGGCGTCCACAAAGCGCGCTCTCGTTCGTAATACACACGCGGCGGCTCAAACATCACAACGGCCACATCACAGCCGAGCTGATCAGGCCACTGTGCAATATCGCCCGCCACCAAATGCACAGACAGTTGTCGCATGCCTTGCTGCACCGGCTCGCGGGCCAGAACCCGCGTATGGGCATAGCGGTGCACGCCCACCAGACGACGCAACACCGCGTTACCCAATACGCCCGTTGCACCCGCCAAGAGCAGATCGGGCTGGCGCGGTGACAGGGGCGCTGCCCGCTGGGCGGCTTCTAAGGCTTGAGAAGGTGAGACTTGCACCTATCTATGCTACCGTTATGTCATGTGCACCAACGGGTGCGCCCTTTTTAATGAGGAATCGAAATGAAGAAACTGCTTTTGACCGCCTTGCTGGCTTTCACCGCCTTGCTGACCGGCTGCGGCTACAACGACTTCCAGCGCTTGGACGAACAATCCAAGGCCGCGTGGAGCGAGGTGCTCAACCAATACCAACGCCGCGCCGATTTGATTCCCAACATCGTCAACACCGTCAAAGGCGAGGCCAACTTTGAACAAGACACGCTCACCAAAGTGGTGGAAGCGCGCTCCAAGGCCACCAGCATCCAAATGACACCCGAAATGTTGAACAATGCTGAAGCGATGAAAAAATTCCAAGCCGCGCAGGGCGAGATCGGCTCGGCCTTATCGCGTTTGCTGGTTGTGACGGAGAACTACCCTAACCTCAAAGCCAACCAAGGCTTCCAAGACCTGCGCGTGCAGCTCGAAGGCACAGAGAACCGCATCACCGTCGCGCGCAATCGCTACATCAAGACGATTGAAGAGTACAACGTGCTCGCCCGCAGCTTTCCGAGCAACCTCACGGCCATGATCTTCAGCTACACCTCTAAAGCGGGCTTCACCGTCGCCAACGAAGCGCAAATTGCTGTGCCACCGACTGTAGACTTTAATAAGAAGTAAGTTATAAACAAAATAGCTTCTAGCCGTTATGAAATCTGCGTGAAGCGCTCATCAATTGATAGCAATTTATTCTATTTTTCGTAAATGGCTCGCTGCCTCACTGCTGGCCTTCGCTGTGCTTTTGCCGCAGCTTGCCGGCGCACAGCAAGCCGTGCCTGAGCTCACAAGCCGCGTGGTCGATACTGCTCAAATTCTTTCTGCTGGTGAGGCGGGAAGTATCGAGACGCAACTCGCCCGCATTGAGCAAACGCGCGGCTCGCAAATCGTCGTGCTGCTGGTGAACACGACTGCGCCTGAAGATATTTCCAGCTATGCCAATCGCGTAGCCAATGCGTGGAAAATCGGGCGGCGCGATGTGGGCGATGGTGTGCTCATCATCATCGCCAAAGAAGATCGCAAACTGCGCATTGAAGTGGCTAAAAGCCTAGAGGGCGCCATTCCCGATCTCGCGGCCAAGCAAATCATCAGCAACGCGCTCGCACCGCCGCTTCGCCAAGGCCAGTATGCGCAAGGCATTGAAGCGGCGATTGAACAACTCGACAAACGCATTGGTGCTGAAAATTTGCCAGCGCCTGATGCACAAGACGGCTTCAATCCACAGCAGCTCGGTTTCGAATGGATGGATTTTTTCATCTTCCTGTTTTTCGCTGTACCGATTGGTGGCGCGATTGCAAAGGGCATTTTTGGCAACAAGCTTGGCTCGCTCGTCACTGGCGGCGCAGTGGGCGGCATCGCGTTTTTTGTCACTGCCAGTCTGGTGATTGCGGGTGTCGCATTTTTTGCAGCCCTGCTGTTTACCCTGATCTCCAGTTTTGGCCGCGCAATCAGTAGCCGGCGTGGTCACTCACGCGGCTATGACGGCGGCGGCTGGTCATCTGGCGCAGGTGGCGGAGGCTGGAGCGGTGGTGGCGGGGGAGGCTTTAGCTCCGGTGGCGGCGGGGATTTTGGCGGCGGCGGTGCGAGTGGAGATTTTTGATATGCAGCAAGCAAGCTCACCTCGAATTCAACGCAACTTCTTTGCCAAACTCAAGCGCATCTGGAAACATCGCTGGATGGACGACCGCGACGTGCGCCACTCTGTGCCGCTCGAGCTGCTCGCGCAGCTAGAGCGCTTCACGCAAGCCAGCGAAGCACGCCACAGCGGCGAAATCCGCATCTGCATCGAAGCCGGCCTGCCCATGAGCTACCTCTGGCGCGACGCCGCGCCGCGCGAGCGAGCGATTGCCATGTTTGGCAAACTCCGTGTGTGGGATACGCAGCACAACAACGGCGTATTGATTTATCTTTTGCTTGCCGAACGCGCTATAGAAATAGTAGCTGATCGCGCAATATCTATGCCGGCAAACAGCCATTTTTGGCAAGAAACTGTCGCTAAATTAAGCGATCACTTAAAGCGCGGCGATTACGAGCGCGGCCTCACGCAAGCGATGGAAGAAATCTCCGCGCTGCTGGTGCAACACTTTCCTATCGATTCCAACGCAACCAATCCGAATGAGCTGAGCAATCGGCCGGATGTACGTTAGTCATTGAACGAAGTTACGCTGGCAGGAATGCGCTACTCGTGCGTTTTGCGTAGGTAAAGGAGGAGACGCGCGCAGCGAGGCGGGGGACACGGAGCAAAACTTACGGGTAGTGCAATTCTACGGATACAGTGAAACTCACTGCACCACCATCTTCACCAACGCCCCCGGCTGCACTGTGCCACTGGAATACACACCGTTCATAAGCTTGAGTTGTTGCTCAGGCAGTGTGGCCATCGGCGCAGTACGCGCCAAATCTGCAAAGCCTCCGCGTGGCAAGGCTGCGCTTCGAATGATCCAAGGCTTGGCAGCAGCGGTATCTTGCGCGCTCATGCCGCGAAAGGTGTTTTCTATGTCTTTCAATACGACACGGTTGCGCTGCAGGGTGGCGGCATCTTTGGCGGCGTAGAGGAAGATAAAATTCTGCCCGCTCGCGCCAGTAGCTACCGTGAGCTCGATACTGCGCTGCCCACCTTGGGCTTGCACAGTTCCCGTGAAATGCGAAGCTTGCAATCCGTTGATAGCATAGCGCTCAATGCGGCCTGAGCTAGGTTTGACGGCATTGCGAATCACGTCCTCATGCGTGCGGCCTGCATCGGCGGGTGCAAGTTGTACGATTAGTGCTGCATCGCCAGCAGCGTTGACGATCGTCAGTTGCTCGGCTTCATTGTTGATGCGCCAGCCATTGGCAGCGGTGAGTGCAAAGTTCAAACCCGAATGATAAAAATTTCTCCCTCGCGTAAGCCCCTGCTCCGGGCTTTCACCAAAGGGCATGCCGTCGATCACCTGCAGATAGCGAACGCGCCCTTCATCCGCATAATTCTTATTGATTTGGTATTGCGCAGCGATCTTGGAGATGGCCTCAAGCCGCTGATCATTGCTCGGATGTGAGGCGAGCCACGAATTGCCGCCCTGCGGCACGGGTCGGCCCTCCGCGCGCGCCACGTCTCCAGAAAAACGCTCCTGATCTTTGAGCACACGGATCACGTCAATCATGTTGCGCGGGTCGTAGTTGACGCGGCTCAAGTATTCCGCGCCCAAGCCATCGGCTTGCAACTCTTGCTCGCGCCCATACTTCGCAACATAGCCTGCAGCGGCTGCTTGGGAAGCCTCGCCGATCTGCTGACCAATACCGCCGCCACCTTTGGCATCGAGCACCGCGCCCAGCAGCCCGCCCAAGATCGCTCCGACAGCAGCGTTTTGTTGACGCGTTGCACGCTGCGCGCCATGCCGCGCCGTGACGTGACCAATTTCATGCCCCACGACGCCCGCCAAATCAGCCTCGCTGTCCAAGTAAGCCATGATGCCTCGCGTGATGTACACATAGCCCCCAGGCAGCGCAAAGGCATTGATCTCGGGGCTATCGAGCACGGTAAATGTCCATTTGAGTTGGCTGCGATGCGAAAGCTTGGCCAGTCGTTGTCCAATATCGTTCACATAGTTTTGCACGCGATCATTTTTCAGTACACCGTACTCTTTAAGCACCTCCTGATGCCCCTTCGCCCCTTCGCGCACTTCGTCTGCCTCGCTCATCACAGAGCGCTCTTGTTGGCCGGTGACGGGGTTGACGGTTTGCGTGCCGCAGCCCAGCAGGGCTACCGCCATGCTGACGCTGATCAGCCATTTGGGAACACTTTTCATCGACCTATAACTCCGCCTGAACAAGGCATGGGTTCTATTTGATACAGACCTGCCGCACCATCTTGATATCGGTCAAGCCCATCATGACTTTTTCCATACCGTCCATCTTCAAGGTGCGCATACCGCCGCCCACCGCCGCCACAAAGATATCGGCGACACGGGCGCGCTCTTGGATGAGTTTTTTCACTATGTCATCTGCGACCAGCAATTCATGCAAGCCAATGCGGCCCTTGTAGCCCGTCTTGTTGCATTTATCGCAACCCACGTGGCGATAGAAGCGAAGTTGCCCGTCTTTGCCGTAGTTATCGATCCAGGTCTGCAGCAGCTCTTGTTGTGAACCGCCCGGATCGGCCACCCAAGCTGCGGTGTGCTGCAAATCCTCCGCGTATTCCAGCATGAATGCCTTGATCTCTTTCGCATCTGGCGTGTATTCATCTTTGCAGTCACAGAGCTTTTTGGCCAAGCGTTGCGCAAGGATGCCCAGAAGCGCGTCGGCAAAATTGAAGGGGTCCATGCCCATGTCTAACAAGCGAATGATCGACTCGGGTGCGCTGTTGGTATGCAGCGTGGAGAAAACGAGGTGGCCTGTCAGAGAGGCTTCTACGCCCATGCTCACCGTTTCTTTGTCGCGCGACTCGCCCACCATAATGATGTCGGGGTCAGCCCGCAGGAATGCGCGCATGATAAGTGCAAAGTCAATGCCGGCCTTCTTATTGATCTGAACCTGCCGCAGCCCTTTTTGCGTGATTTCAACCGGGTCTTCTGCGGTCCAGATTTTTGTATCGACCTTGTTAAGAAACTTCAAGACAGAATGTAAGGTCGTTGTCTTGCCTGAGCCTGTTGGACCACAAACATAGAATAGTCCATAAGGCTTGGAGACCGTTTTCTCGAGTCGCTCTCGGTTGTGCGGCGTAAGGCCCAACTTATCCATCGGAATTGGTTCGCCCGAGGCCAAAATTCGCATCACGACATCTTCCATGCCTCCAGAAGATGGAATGGTGGCCACGCGCAGTTCGATATCTAAGGGGCCATACTTCTTGAACTTTATTTTGCCGTCTTGCGGCTTACGTTTCTCGGAAATATCGAGATCACACATGATTTTCAAGCGCGTGACCAAGGCTTGCCTAAAGCTGGCCGGCACTTCAATGTAAGTTTGCAGACTGCCATCAATGCGAAAGCGAATACCCGTTTTTTCTTTACCGGGCATCGGTTCGATGTGAATGTCTGAGACGCGCTGGTTGTACGCGTCGATAATGACTTTGTTGACGAATTTCACCAATTCGTTGTCGGCCGCCGCTGATTCAAGTGCCGACTCATCTGCGTCATCGTCTAGCGGTGAGTTCAAATCAGCCAGCAACTCATCAATCGACCCCCCCTCCACGCCTGCGCCAAAAAACTGGACGATGGTTTCTTCAAACTCTGTTTGCGTCGTGATGCAATACTTGATCTTCGACACACGGGGGAAAATTTGCTGAACAATCCGCGATCCGCGTACCGCTTCAGGGTCAAGGCACATCACCACCAAGCCCTCTGGCGTTTCTTCCAAAGGAATCCAACCCTGCGAGTGCACAAAATCGAGCTTAAGTGGGGAGTGCAGCATTTCTGAACGAATCCGTCCTCCCTTGAACGGCTCATAGTCGACGCCAAAGAATTTGGATAGCGAGGGTCCAATTTGGCTGGGTCGAATTCCAAAGTCCGCCATCAGCAAATGCTCAACCGATTTGGATTGCTCTCGGGCTCGAGCAACGCAATCTTTAAGCTGCTCCGCAGTAATCACGCCATCCTTCATCAAACCATCGTATTTGGTGGCTCGCTTACGGGCAGAATCTTCAGCTTGTTTGCTGGCTTTCTCAGCACGCTGTCGAATAGCGGTTGCTAAAGTCTTACAAAGCTGGTCTGCGCCTTCAAGTTCTAAGTCGCCAAACGGCGCATCGCCTTTGTTGTTGATCACCTGCAAGACGCCGTACAAGTTTTCGCCATCCAAGATCGGCATCACCAACATTTGCTTGGTGCGATAGCCTGAACGCTTGTCGACCTCTTTAAGGAAAGACAGTGCCGGATGGATGCGTTTCAATGCCTCATCGTCATAGACATCCGCAATGTTTACCGGCTGACGCACCATCGCGACGTATCCCGCAATGCTCTGAACTCCGATCGGTAGTTTCAGATCCTTAGCAACATTTAAACCCGTCTTGATCTTGGAAACAATTGCCGTCTGGTCTTCGTTCATTGCATACAACGTGAGTCGATCTGCATTGAGTAGTTTGCAGATGTCGTCGCTAGCTTCCAACATCAGTTGGTCGATGTTGTCCGTTGCATGGATACGCGTCGTCACCTGTTGCAATTGGCGATAAAACAGGACTTCAAACGTGACGCCGCGCTTTTCTTTAGGCAACATCTGCGAATCGAAGAAGGCTTTTTCTGCTGCGTCCGTTGAGATTGTGGATGGCTTGAGAACGGCATTCATACAGTGAGCTCCTGTCCGGCTCGTAACCAGCGGATATCGTGGGTCACGTTAGGTCCGAAGGGTTGCGTTTGGTCAAAGCGCTGGATTTCCTCCATGATTTGCTCAGTCTCAGCCGGCTTCGTGTGCATGATGTAAATTGGGAAACGCTTGGCCTTGTCGATCTGATCAAGCTCTTGCGCCAAGACATTGGGCGACAAATGCAAACTCAGTTTCGCCAACTGCTTTTCACGGTTGGAAAATGCCGTCTCAATCACCAGCATCGCCACATTCATTTGGTTGATGCGCTGCCAAAAAGCAGGATTGCGCTCCGTATCTCCCGAAAACACCCAGCAGCCTGCACCTGCGGTGATGGCATACCCCACGGCTGGCACCGTGTGAACCGCTGGCAATGCCTCCACCATCTTATTGCCAATTCGCAAACGCGCGCCCGTTTGTAAAGGATGAAAGCTCAAGAAAGGCGCTTCCAAAGTAGGAATTCTAGTGAAGTCTGGCCAAATTAAACTGTTAAATATATGCTTTTGCAATGCCTCGATAGTTTCGGCCAATGCATGGACGCGCAAGGGTTGCGTGCGCATCGAAGCCACAGAGTCAATCATCAACGGCAGGTTAGCGATGTGGTCCAAGTGCGAGTGTGTGATCAAGACATCATTGATCGCCGCCATTTCAACCAAGGTCAGATCGCCGACGCCCGTGCCCGCATCCACCAGCACGTCATCATCAATCAAGAATGACGTAGTGCGGCAGTCTTTGGCGATGGCGCCGGAGCATCCTAGAACCCTGATTTTCATGAGGAATAGCTGCCTTACTTGGTCTCAAAATTAGTCGCCCCGTCCCAGCTCGGGTCAAACGGCAGCTGACGCATTGAGGCTACACGCTCAGAATACAGTTGGTAAAGGTATTTTTTGGCAGATTTGCCGCTCTTGGACGTCTGGCTGCGTTCTATATTGAGCATTTGCAGATCGCACTGGTCCCAATCTTGATTTCGATAGGACTTCAGGAAGCTATTCCACAGCTTGATTTCATCCCCCAACTCCTTGGGCAGGCGATCCAGAGGGGCCAATGGCCAGAAAATGGTCACCGCTTGGTCTTTGCCCTTGACTCGTACCCTGTCCAGCTCTTGCCACGCGAAATCTGTCGCGAGCTGCTTGGTTGACTCACTCACGACGATGTCGACGCCATAGGTTTTGGACAAGCCCTCTAAGCGCGATCCGAGGTTGACTGAGTCGCCAATCACGGTGTAGCTCTTGCGAATCGACGAGCCCATGTCGCCCACGCACATCGAGCCGGTATTCAGTCCGATGCCCACTCCGATTTCAGGTGTGCCTTTGGCGCGGTATTCTTCATTGATCTTGCGCACCTCATTTGCCATCTCCATCGCGGTTTTCACCGCCAGCGCAGCGTGGTCCGGCGCATCCACGGGCGCGCCCCAGAACGCCATGACGCAGTCGCCCATGTATTTATCAATCGTGCCTCGATTGTTACGGATAACA
The DNA here is from genome assembly GCA_031429925.1 of Variovorax sp. Lineage (GTDB taxonomy): Bacteria > Pseudomonadota > Gammaproteobacteria > Burkholderiales > Burkholderiaceae_C > JANMDU01. The sequence continues at coordinate 18,522 of JANPAK010000035.1, read as the reverse complement.
TTGGTCAACCGACTGAACACATCGTTGAGCAGGCCCTGCAACTGGGTGGGCTCCATCGTTTCACTCAGCTTGGTGAAGCCACGCATATCGCAAAACATCACCGTCAGCTCTTTGCTTGTTGCCTTCATGTTGTAGCTATCGGGATCCTTTACCATTTCGTCCACCAACTCTGGCGGCACATAAGTGCCAAATAAGTTGGCAATCTGTCGCTTGGACTTACTCTCAACAAAGTAGCCATAGCTCATGTTCAAGGCAAACGCGGTCAGCGCCATCACTAGGGCAGCGGCCAAAGGCAACACCAACCCAGCACCCAAATAGAGCCAGAAGTTCAGGCTGACCAGCGCAGTGATCACTACTGCACTCAACGCGACCGCCTTGGGCGCCGATAGGAGGGGTAGAGCGAAGGCCAATATCAAACCGGCCAAAAGCAATACGATCACATCGTATCCGACCGCGTAGTCAGGCTTGACATAAAGGCGCCCGTCCAAAAGACCTGAGATCACATTCGCATGCACCTCGACACCGGGATAGGTTTCGCCAACAGGAGTGACGCGCAAATCCAACAAGCCAGGAGCCGTCGTGCCAAGCAATATGATCTTGCCCGACAACGCTCCAGGTGCAACTCGACGCGCCAATACATCTGCGGCGGAGATGTATTTAAACGAGCCGCCCGAGATATTGCCCGGCCCCCGAAAGGGCACCAATGTGGCGACACGATCATCTACGGGTATGGCGAGGCTCTTGCCCCCTTGCTTGAGAAGGATGCTTTCTAGCCCTTGGTAACCTCTTGCGAGAAAGCGCTCCTGCGGGAAACCTGGCTCGATTTTAGGCATGCCAGTCAACACACGAAACATCGCCACCGCCAGAGATTCGTAATACTGCCCTTTGTATTCGGCCACCAACGGAATAGATCGCACTACACCGTCGGTATCTGTAACCGAATTGAAGAAGCCCGCTACCGGTGCTGCCTTCGCCAATGATTCAATGTTGGACCCAAAGCCCGACCAGCTCGTAAACTTAATAGGGCGCCCAAGAAGGGCGGTTTTTTCCATGACCGGCGCGGGTAACACGCCGCTGGTGCGGCCTTCGCGATCACTAGTCATGTAATAGCCCAAGACCACTGGGCGGTTTTCAAGGGAGCGCGCGAAAAGGCTGTCGTAATCCAAGCTCGATTGAATCTGATTCAGTCGCTCTCCAAAGCCTGGTTGATCCTTGAATTCATTGCTCGCCAACTGACGCAGGCGCTTCAGCCCCGAGCTCTCGTCTGCCTCAGCAAACACCACATCAAGCCCCAGGATAGCGACTTTTTGGCGATCAAAGAGCTCGTCGACCAAACTGGCCATTTTGTTCCGCGCCCACGGCCAACGACCAACCTCAGCCAAGCTTTTCTCATCAATATCGAGAATGACGATTCGCTCGTCAATACTTTTGGGCATGGTTGCTCGAAGGCGGGCATCATAAATGATGTCATCCAGCCGCTGAAGCACGGTTAAAGGAACGACATTGGCGGCATGCAACAACGCCACCATCAAGGGCAAAAGGGTGACCCCAATACGTGGCCAATGCCTCAGAATCGCCACGATGTTTCCTACGTCTTAGTCGATAGCTCAGTATGGTCGCGGATTGAGGCTGCCACTGTGCTATTTGGACCAGTGAACCTATCCTAGGACGAACTGCATTTGGGTACCCGCCAGCTCCAGCACATCACCATCCTTGAGGGTGACCGGCTCAGACCCTATTGGGGTGCCATTGAGCAATGGCTTACTCGTTCCCTCGACATGAGCCACAACAAACCCGTGGGGACGTTTGGTAATGGCTGCAACGGCGACGCCAGGCTTTCCAATTGTTGTCACCACCTTCACTAAGGGCACCTCTCGACCTGCGGCCGCCCCTGACATCACCTTGATCGCGGCCTGGGCATTGGGAGCAGGTGGGGTCGCTGCGTTGGTTGGTGGGGGTGCCGTCAATCCAGCAGCGCCCGCCTTGATGACCATCGTACGCTCAAATCCCGCCTCTTGCTGCTCGTTAACGTACTTGATCTTGTACTTGCCAATCTCAATCGTGTCATTGTTGGCAAGTTGCTGCTTTTTCACAGCTTTACCGTTGATGTATGTCCCATTGGTGCTGTTCAAGTCCTCGAGGCTGACATCATTGCCAGCGAGTTGAATCACCGCATGTTCGCCGCTAACCGCCAAGTTGTCGATCACAATGTCGTTATACGGCCTGCGACCTAACGTGGTGCGGTCTTTAGTCAGCTGAACTTCTTTGATGACGACACCGTCGATCGACACGATCATTTTCGGCATGGTCGGCTCCTGTTGTTGAGTATGTTTACTTGCCCAACAAGCGCGACATGAAGCCGCGTTTGCTCTGCCCATCCTTGGCTAGCGCCAGCAACACAGAGATGTTGTCCCTGCCACCGCCTGCATTAGCCGCATCGATTAAGGCTTTAGCCTTAACATCCAAATTCTCTGTGCCTTGCATGATATCAGCGATGTCGTCGTCCGAGACCATGTCAGACAAGCCATCGGAGCACATCAGGTAAAGGTCACCCACTTCAGCGCGGTGTTCGTTGGTCTCCAACATCACCACGTCTTCAACCCCCAAAGCGCGTGTCACAAGATTCTTGTTAAGCGACGTTGCGGCTTGTTCGGGCGTAATCAGTCCGGCATCTAATTGCTCTTGGAGCAAGGAGTGATCTTTTGTGATCTGGCTAAATTCCGCCCCACGCAAGCGATAGCAGCGCGAATCCCCAATATGCCCGAGCATCAGGCGATTGCCTTGGAAGGCGCCGACGACCAGCGTAGTGCCCATGCCCGTGTATTGAGGGTTGGAGCTCGCAGCATTGAAAATCGAACGATTGGCGTTATCCACGCAAATCTCTAGTGCGCGACGCACCTCGCGCGCGTTTGCATTCTTACCCGTCTGAGATAACCATCGGCTCATTTCAGACTTGATAAATGCGGTCGCCATTCCACTCGCGACTTCGCCCGCGTTATAACCACCCATACCGTCAGCCAACACTGCCAGCTGCGCGGCGGCATCAAAAACGACCGAGTCCTCGTTATTATCTCGTGCGAGGCCGGGGTCGGTACAAATTGAGAACTGATAAATCATAAGTGCAATAGCGAACTATAGCGGCTTTCGGAAGCAATAAGGCGACCGCATCGCAGCGTTAAAGTCAAGTGTTACCCCGCGGGCGAGTTATGATGGTTTTTTCGAATGGGTCTTCAGCGGGCACTAGCGGAGGTGCGACGGCATCTTCAACCCTTGAAAATATCTGTGTTTTATCGTCGGTGCCAGTGGGCCTAAGCACTTGAGTTGCCATATCGGCAACGGCGCCTGTTTGTAGGATCTGCGTCTTTTCATCGGCTGGCATTGCAGCCGACAGCGTTGCGGGGGCTGCGGCTGGCAAACCATTTGAGGGTGGACCTCCTAGTTCGCTCATTACCGCTTTCAGGTCAGCCGCAAACTGGTCGCCATCTTGGTAGCGTGTTTCAGGCCGCTTAGACAGGCTCATAGCCACGATGTCTGCAAGCTTTTGTGGAATCTCCGCACGGATGATGCGGATGTCTGGAGCATCTTCATTTGCAATCTTGTACATCAACTCAGCCATCGAATCACCTCGGAAAGGCAACACACCCGCTAGCATCTGAAACAGCATGACACCCAGTGAATACAAATCTGAGCGACCATCCACCTTTTTGCCTGCAAGCTGCTCGGGACTCATGAAGCTTGGCGTACCGAGAACCATGCCTGTCTTGGTCTTGCTGGAGTCGGTAATCCGGGCGATGCCAAAGTCGGTCACCTTCACGGTATCTGAGCTGTGCTCATACATGACGTTCGCAGGCTTGATATCACGGTGCACCACGCTATTTTTGTGAGCATACGACAATGCCCCCGCCACGCGCTCAACGATCGACACCACCCGCTGCATCGGCAGCAAATTGCCATCCTTGCAGTAGTCCAGCAAGTCTTTGCCTTTGAGGAACTCCATAGCGATGTAGGCCAAGTCATGCTCTTCGCCAGCGTCATAGATCGTCACGATGTAGGGATGCTGTAGTCGCCCTGCGGTTTCCGCTTCACGGAAGAATCGCTCCCTAGCATCGACGAGCTCATCGCCATCAAACTCTTGCGAAAGCGCCATGGTCTTAATGGCTACCACGCGGCCGATCTTGGGGTCTTTACCCAAATAGACGACCCCCATTGCACCTTTGCCCAGCTCCTTTTCGACCTGATATCGACCCAGCATGGGTTTTTCGACTCCACCACCATCCAACAGCATCGTTCCGCCAGGATGGCTACCGCCACCACCGAGGATGACTGTTTCTGATAGGTTCTTGGCGCGATTAAGCTTATCTTGCAAACCTTTATGGTCTTTGTCGAGCGATGCCATGTGCTCGTAGACCGCTTGGGCTTTGTTAAATTGCCGCTTACGCTCAAAATCAAGAGCGAGGTTACCCATGTTATCCAACAAAGCCGATGTTGCAGGCACGCGACGGAAGCGATCAAATGCCATATCCAACTGTCCCTGGCCCTGAAGCGCCAGACCCATCATGCGGTTGGTTTCTGCCGACTCCTCGTCCGATTTGGCTTTACCGGCTTCCGTCACAAGGAAGCGCTTTGTGGTGAGCGCCAGATGGCCAATCACGAGTAGGATTACGGGCAAAACGAGCTTAAGCCAAGTCGAGGCTCCAGCCAGCAAGCCAAACTCCAAGCACAAGAGAAGAGCAAAGAACCCAGCCGTTACACCTGCGCCCATTCCAGCAGACAGACGCGGCAACAGAACGATCAGGTATGCGGCAACCATCAGAAAAGCACCGAGCGAGACCCATACTCCCCAGTTGGGCTGAACAATAAAGTGCTCCCCCAGTATGCTCGACGTGACGTGCGCGATCGTTTCAGCTGGGCTCATGTCCTTGGCGGCGGGCGTTGCAAAGATCGTACCCACGCCAGCCGCTGTGGCGCCAATAATGACGATCTTATCTGCATACTTGGACGCGGGGATCTTTCCAGACAGCACATCGTAGAACGAATCGACAGGGAACGCACGCTTGTCCGCGGTATTCTTGTAAAACTGCGGCAACATCAGCGCCGCCTCATCGGTTTTGACTTTGAGCTTTCCAATCTGCACGGATTCGCCATAGTTGAGCTTGATATCGCTCGCATTTAAGTTCAGACTCTTCGCTGCCACGAGCAGCGCCATCGAAGGCACCGCCTTCCCGTAGTAATTCACAAGCAAAGGCTCGTACCTGACAGCCCCATCAACATCCAGCCACTGATTCAAGTGCGCCACACCAACAGCAGCACTTCCGATTAGCTCAATGGGCTGTTGCCCGGAAAGGGCAGGGAGCGAAAAGCCTTGGCTCTCGTCCACCGCACTCTTGAGCGCAAAGGCAGGCAACGGTTTGTCAGGGTTACCAAGCGGTTCGCCGATCTTGAAAACCGACGGTAAAACAACATTTCCCGCTTTTGCAATGCTGTTTGCCAACTTGGCATCCGTATCAAGCGCGGTCTCTGCCTCAGCGATAATTTTCGTTGCTTGGTCGGCGCCAGGATGAGGATTGGCGGGATCGATTGACCCTAGGCTCTCTTTAATCTTACGAATATAAATGAGACCTCGGTCCGTTTGCGGCTCGAAGAAAAAAGTGGTGTTGGCAATGACCTTTGCTTTAGCGCCTGAAAGTAGATCGGTCATTTGTGCATGGACGTCGCGGCTCCAAGGCCACCGCCCAATGTTGGCAATGCTGACGTCGTCGATTGCAATCACCGCAATTTTGTCTGACGGCGTGCGGCTGGTCGAAGTGCTCGCAAAGTCGTAGTAGCGACGCTCCAAGGTGCCAATCAAATCCCCGAAGCTATGCAGCAGCAAGACCGCAACGACCACAAGCACGCCAACAAACCAGTCGGCGCGCCAAAAATTCCCGCTTTTCAATAGTGTGGATGTCGCCACGATCGCCCCTCACTCTGCAAAATCCGAAGTCGCTTTTCAAAAAAGAGCGCTAAGTGCTTGTCTTTAGTAGAGATTTTCTCCACCCATTAGGCGTAACCATAACAGACGCATGGGATTCAATCAAGGCAATTTATCACGCCGTGAAGACAGAATGTTGCAAATTTGCGGCAGCGTTAGGACTCGAGTGCGCCACACCGCCCGCCTCAAACCTTGATTGCAGTTGCCTATCTGGCGCCGAAGATCAATTTTGCTCCCGCGATAGAAGCGCGCGGCTGATCACCCAAACCAGCCAAGCACCGGCAAACCCAAAACTCAAAATCCAAACCTGCCCTTGCGGTCGCACATCATTGAGTGCATCGTCCGAGTAAACCATTTGTCCGGCGATCCAGCCCAACAACATGGCAGTCAAGGTGACCAGGACAGGCCACCGTTCGGTAAATTGAAGCACCCTTTGACTGCCAGCCACAATCACTGGAATACTCAATAAGAGGCCAAGTAAGACCAAGTGCAACTGGTATTGAGCTTGCGCATTTTGTGCTGCACCAGCAATTGCCAAGACATGGTCAAAGCTCATGACGAAATCAACAGCCATGACCGTCTTGATCGTCGCCCAAAACTGGCGGGGGCTGTCTCCTGCGCTATTGGTGTCACCGTCTGGCGTCAGTATCTGCACTGCGGTCCAGACGAGCAGGAGCGCGCAAACGATTTTTAGATAGGGCATTGCTAGCAACGCCATCGCAAACCCCATGAGCAGCACCCGCAGAACAATAGCCCCGGCCATACCGCAAGCGATACCCCATTTGCGCTGCCCCTCAGGTAAGTTGCGACAAAGCAACACAATGACCACGGCATTATCGCCAGCCAACAACACATTGATCAGCACAATTTGGCTCGATGGCACGAGCAAGGACAGGATATCGAGATCCAACGATGGGCTCCGCGCAAACGCCGATGCCAGCAAAGGATCGACAAGAATCAAGGCTTAGATTTTAGACGGTCACCGATCCTGCATCTCGATTCGACGAAGCTCTCGAAGCTGCCAGGTCACGGCCCGTTCAACGATTCCCCACTCTTTCGCATCTCCAGCCACTTTGCAACGACCACGACAAGCACGGCTCCAGTAACTCCAACGAGGATTTCTGCATTGGGCACATGATCCGCGAACCAAACACGATCAACAGGGTCAGTCACCAACATGCTACCCGCTAGGAAACCCAGCAAAGCCGCGCCCAACGTGATGATCATCGGATAGCGCTCCATCACTTTCATGAGCAAAGTACTTCCCACAATGATGAGGGGAATCGACAAACCTAGTCCAACAATCAATAAGATGATTCTCATGTTCTCTGGCGCCTTATCGGCTGCAGCAGCAACAGCAATCACGTTATCGACACTCATCACCAAGTCGGCAATCAAGATGGTGCGCACTGCCGCAAGCATGGTGCCGTGCGACTTCACATTGGCGTCATCTTCGCCAGAAGACAGTAGCTGCACCCCAATCCAGAACAGCAATAGACCTCCTACGATCTTGATGTAGGGCACAGCGAGTAGCTGCACCGCAACAACCGTCAAGATCACGCGCATAACAATGGCCGCCGCGCTGCCCCAAAAAATCGCTTTCTTCTGCTGTGCTGGCGGCAATTGGCGTGCCGCCATAGCGATGACAACGGCGTTGTCGCCAGAAAGCAAAATGTTGGCCACTACAATGGCAAAAAATGCTCCCCACAGGGCGCCTGAGCTAAAGTCCATAGGTTCTCCGTCAGTTATCGTTGATTTGCATACGATTTTGACGCAATCTGACCAACTTCGGTATGTGGATAACCGCAATCACACCCCAAAAAGCAAAAAAGCCGGACACGCGATCCGGCTTCTGTTGAAAAGCTGCGGCTTACAGCATAGCTTTTAGTAGCTTGGCCATCTCCGACGGGTTGCGTGTGATCTTGAAGCCACACTCTTCCATGATGGCAAGCTTGGCATCTGCCGTATCTGCACCGCCAGAAATCAACGCCCCGGCATGGCCCATGCGCTTTCCAGCCGGCGCCGTAACACCGGCGATAAAGCCGACAATAGGCTTCTTCATATTGGCCTTGCACCAACGGGCGGCATCCGCCTCATCAGGGCCACCGATTTCACCAATCATGATCACGGCGTCGGTGTCGGGATCGTCGTTGAAGGCGCGCATCACGTCAATATGCTTCAAGCCGTTGATTGGGTCGCCACCGATGCCCACCGCGCTGGATTGACCCAGGCCGATTTCGGTGAGCTGAGCGACAGCTTCATAGGTGAGGGTACCGGAGCGGGAGACCACGCCGATGCGTCCTTTGCGGTGAATATGGCCGGGCATGATGCCGATTTTGATTTCTTCTGGGGTGATCAAACCAGGGCAATTGGGACCAAGCAAAAGGGTTTTCTTGCCGCCAGCGGCTTCCTTGGCTCTCATGCGGTTGCGCACTTCGAGCATGTCGCGCACGGGGATGCCTTCGGTGATACAAATGGCCAGATCCAGATCTGCTTCCACGGCTTCCCAGATTGCAGCGGCTGCGCCTGCGGGCGGCACGTAGATCACGGAAACGGTGGCGCCAGTTTGGCCGGCAGCCTCTTTCACGGAAGCGTAGATGGGGATGTTGAAGATCGACTCACCGGCTTTTTTCGGATTCACACCCGCAACGAAGCAGTTTTTGCCGTTTGCATACTCTTGGCACTTTTCCGTGTGGAACTGGCCGGTCTTGCCGGTGATGCCTTGGGTAATGACTTTAGTGTTTTTGTTGATAAAGATCGACATGTCTATTCCTTAGGCTTTCTTCACTGCAGCCATAATTTTTTCAGCAGCTTCGGCCATGGAGCCGGCACTGATGATAGGCAAACCACTCTCGGCCAACATCTTTTTGCCCAACTCTTCGTTGGTGCCCTTCATGCGCACAACCAGCGGCACAGACAAATTGGTGGCTTTGCAGGCGGTGATGATGCCGGTTGCAATCGTGTCGCACTTCATGATGCCACCAAAAATATTGACCAAAATGGCTTCGACTTTCGGGTTTTTCAGCATGATCTTGAAGGCCTCGGTCACTTTCTCTGGGGTGGCGCCGCCACCAACATCTAGGAAGTTGGCCGGCTCGCCGCCATACAGCTTGATGGTGTCCATGGTGGCCATCGCTAGGCCAGCGCCATTGACCAAGCAGCCGATGTTGCCATCGAGGCTGATATAGGCCAAATCAAACTTGGACGCTTCGACTTCTGCAGCGTCTTCTTCATCCAAATCGCGGTAGGCGACGATTTCAGGGTGGCGAAACAAAGCGTTAGAGTCAAAGTTGAATTTCGCGTCCAAGGCCATGATGTTGCCTTTGCTGTCGCGGTTGAGTGGATTGATCTCCACCAAGGCTGCATCGGTGTCCATGTAGCATTTGTAGAGCTTCTGAAAGACGTCCACGGCTTGAGCGGTGCTGTCTGAAGGGATGCCTATGCGATCGGCTAGATCTTTGGCTTGTTCGGTTGTCAAACCGAGCACAGGATCGGCATAAATTGTGATGATTTTTTCGGGGCGATTGTGCGCCACTTCTTCAATGTCCATACCGCCCTCTGCTGAGGCGATGAAGGCAATTTTTTGCGTGGCGCGGTCGGTCACGGCGCTCACGTACTACTCTTGCTTGATATCTGCACCGTCTTCAATGTACAAGCGGCGAACTTTTTGACCGGCAGGGCCGGTTTGGTGCGTGACGAGTTGCATGCCTAGGATCTCGCCAGCTAGGCGCTTCACATCTTCAATGCTCTTGGCCACTTTCACGCCACCGCCTTTGCCGCGGCCACCGGCGTGGATTTGCGCTTTCACCACCCAGACCGGTCCGCCCAGCTTTTGTGCGGCCTCAATGGCTTCTTGCACAGTGAAGGCTGCTATGCCCCGCGGGACTGGCACGCCGAATTGACGCAAGATTTCCTTGCCTTGGTACTCGTGAATTTTCATGGGAGGGATTCCGGCTATGTGTCGTTGTGATGACGAGAGAGACTTAAATTCATGCAAAATCGTCCGCAATGCAGAGCTTAAGTTACGAAGCGATTTCAGCCGCGTAACTGTATCATGTTGCAATGCACCAAAATTGACACCTAGAAAGAGCTCCATCATGGCAAAAGTATTCATCGACGGCGAGGCGGGCACCACTGGGCTGCAAATCCGCGAGCGCTTGGCGACCTTGCCGCAAATCCAAGTGCTCTCGATTGCGCCCGAAAAGCGCAAAGACATCGAAGCCAAGAAGGCTCTGTTTGACGAGGCAGATTTGGTTGTGCTCTGCCTTCATGATCAATCTGCTATTGAATCCGTAGCACTCTGCGCAGATCTGGCGTCGGCTAGAGCTCAAAAAGGCCTCAGGCCCCTAAAAATGGTAGATGCATCGACAGCTCACCGCATCGCTCCCGGTTGCGTAAATGGCTATCCTGAATTAACCCCCGAGCAAACAGCGGCGGTGAAAAACGCCCAATTCGTCGCCAACCCGGGCTGCTACCCTACCGGCGGCATTGCTCTGATGCGCCCTCTGGTCGACGCTGGCCTCTTGCCAAAAGACTACCCTGTGGTGATGCAAGGCTTTTCCGGCTATTCTGGCGGCGGGAGACAAATGATTGAAAGCTATGAACTGAGCAAGAGCGCGCCGCCGCTGGAGGTGTATGGCCTGAATTTAGCGCACAAGCACGTGCCTGAGCTGCAACATTACAGCGGCCTGACGCGCCGACCCATGTTCATTCCCGCTGTCGGAAATTTCCACAGTGGGATGATTGACCATATCTGCCTGCAATTTGATTTGATGAATGGCGTTAAAAATGCCTCTCAGCTCGAAGACGCGCTGCGTGCGCGCTATGCAGGTTGCGAGTGGGTGAAGGTGATTCCGCCTGCTGAAGGCAAAAACATCGAGCCAACCGCCCTCAACAACTCCAATATGCTGGAGTTGTCCGTGTATGGCAACGACGCCCTTGGCCAGGCGGTGCTTGTGGCTCGATATGACAACTTGGGCAAAGGTGCAAGCGGCGCAGCAGTGCAAAACCTTCGACTCATGCTGGGTGTTTGATGACGGGCGCCTCACCTACGTAGTCATAAATTTCTGGAGAGCCGCGGCGGTATCACCGGGTAACTCTTCGGGTATGAAATGCCCACTGGGCATAGCAAAGCCGCTTACTTGCGCGTGACATTGAGCCTGCCAAAGATCTAGCGGTTTGAACATCTTGTTCACCACGCCACGCTCACCCCAAAGTATGAGCGTGTTGCAAGCAATTTTCTGCCCAGCCCATCGGCTTTGTCGGTCGTGCTCAAGGTCGATGCCCGCACTAGCTCGATAGTCCTCACACATGGCAGTGATAGAAGCAGGTCGTTGGAAATGGCGCTCGTACTCCGCCAACGCCTGCGCCTCGATGTAGCCAACGCCCGCACCGCCCCAACCACCCAGCTTCGCATGTAAGTAGCTGCGCCAGCTTCCCAAGATCATCGCTTCCGGCAAAGGGGCGGGCTGAATCAAATGGAACCAATGGTAATACGCTCTCGCGAATGCCATATCTGTGCGGGAATACATGTCCAGCGTCGGCGCAATGTCGATCAAACACAGCTTACTCACCCGCTCGGGGTGGTCCAAAGCAAGGCGATGCGCAACGCGCCCGCCCCGATCGTGCCCACAAACAAAGGCTTGGTTGACGCCCAACGCATCCAACACGCCGATGATGTCACGTGCCATTTCACGCTTGCTCGCCTGCGCATGATCCACACTGCCGGGCAAGGTGGAGGAGTCACCGTAACCGCGCAAATCAGGCATAACTAGGAAGTAGTCTTGCTGAAGCGCTTTTGCGACCCGGTGCCACATGACGTGGCTCTGAGGAAAACCATGGATCAGCACCAAAGCAGGTTTGGCCGAATCGCCCCCAGTTCGGCCGGCGACATCAACGCCATTGACCTGCCAGCGCTGCAGTGTAAATCCTTCAAACCAGCTCATGTTTGCGCTTTCGCGCGCAAATACTTGCGCAGGCCGGCGTTAGCTTGATCACGCACCTTGCGGCGCAGCAATGGGCTCCAGCCAAGAAGAAAGCCTGGAGCGCCCAAGGCTTGTCGCGACCAGCGCCAAAAATCAAACCGATCACGATGGGTGAGGATCTTTCCCCGGTCATCAAAAGTGAACTCAGCATCAATCACGTTGTGAACCATGCGTCCGGTTGCCGTGAAGCGATAGGTAGGCTCCCAGTGGGCGCACCCATTCTTGCCAGAGGCTTCGATCTTTGAGAACTCCAGCATCCAAGCGTCTCGCCCTTTGGATTTGACGGCATCACAAAGCATGCCCCACATACCCATGATTTCTGTTTTGCCTTTCAACCAGAAGACTTCATCCTCAAAGCTTGCTTCATGCGCGTAGCAAGCGGCCATGCGCTCTGAATCCAGCTGCGCAAACGCGGAATAGAATTCTTGGATGCATTCTTGTGGTTTCATGAGCGTCTTTCAAAGCTGCGCCGGCAGATGCTGCGCCAAAAAATCATACACCGCGCGGATACGCCGGTTGCTACGGATCTCGCGGTGAACCACCAGCCAAACCGGTAGTAGTGGTAGCTTAATCGAGTCCAAGATCGGTAACACCTCTGGATCTGTGCGCGCAACGTAATGGGCTACAACGCCAATCCCTAGTCCGGCGCGAATCGCCTGCCAACCAACAATCAGATCATCGGTGCGAAATGAGAAGCTTTCTCTCGTGATGGGCAGCCCCATCTTGGTAAAGCCGTCAATAATGTCATTTGCGCTGTCGAGCCCGATCAATTCGTGGCGCAGCAAGTCTTCGGGCTGACGGGGCTGACCACGGCGGCGCAAGTAGTCCCGCCGCGCAAAAATGCCTAGGCGCACCTGCCCAATGCGCTTGGCCACCAAACTCGCCTGATCCGGTTGCACCATCCGTATCGCAATGTCGGCCTCGCGTTTGAGCAGATTGCTGACCGAGTTGCTGGCGACCAAATCCACTTGAATCTCCGGCAGACTTTCGCGCATGGCGGCAATCACTGGCGGCAAGAGGTAACACGCAACCGGTGTGCTGGCACTGATGCGCACCGTCCCCGTGGATTCATTTTGCTGACCCAAGGCCTGGCGTGCCAATTGCAAAGCACCCGCCTCCATCATGCGCGCAGCATCGGCCAAGCGCAGCGCCATGGCAGTGGGCACCAAGCCGCGACCGGTGCGCTCAAACAGCGTGGCACCCAGTTGCGATTCCAGCTCGGCAATATGTCGCCCGAGCGTCGGCTGGCTCGAATGCAGTGCTTTGGCCGCGCCCAGCAGGCTGCCGTGCTCTAGCGCGGCGAGGAAGGAGCGGATCAGTGTCCAGTCAAAAGAATTATTCATTATTGAATAGCTGGTGTGAAGCGATAGGCAATTGTGCAACAACGCCGAAGTTCCCACAATCGAGCTCATCACTTTGGAAGGAATCCATGATGCAGCACTTTCCCACCCATCCTGCCCTCAAATCCCTGTGGCCGCAGCGCTTCGGCGGTCTTGCACTGATTGCAGCAGCGATTGCATTCAGTGCGGTTTTCACGATCTTAGCCATGCGCATGGGCTATCCCGATGTGCTTGATCTCCCGGTGGACAAGGTGTATCCCAAGTTGCTTGAGGGTGGTGCCAGTTTGCGCAGCGTCTGGTTCGTCTATGCATTCATTCCTTTTGCTTTGCTGCCAACGGCGTTCGGCGCAAGAGCCGCCTTTCCTGAGCATCCGCTCAAGATGCAGGCCGCGATCGTGCTGGCCAGCTTCGCTGCCTTATTCATGTTTTTGGGTCTTATCCGGTGGCCGACGTTGCATTGGGTGCTTGCGCAATCGGCGAACACGCCAGCTGCAACGCTTGCGCTGGCACCCTGGTTTGACGCCATCAACCTATTTCTGGGCAACCTGATTGGTGAGTTCGCTGGGGAAATAGCGCTCGCAGGTTTCTTTCTCCTAGTCAGCTTGGCGCTGATAGGTGAGTCGGGACGAATCCGGTTGCTCGGCCATTTTGGTGCCGCCTTCTCTATCGCTTTGTTACTCGGCGCATGGCGCAATGCGTGGCCCGCGGTCCAGCCCATTACGGATGCGACCAATATCGTCTTACCGCTTTACATGATCGCGCTCGGCATCGGCCTATGCTTCAATTTCCTTCGCCCCCACTCAACTCACCCTTTTCATCAGGAGTAAAACATGCAGCGCAGAAACTTCATCCGGCTCGCCGGCGGCGGTACCGTCGCAGCAGCCACCGCCACTTTGACAGGCTGCTTTAGCAGCGCTTATCCAGCGCAGGCGCTAGAGGCTTGGAATGGCCCTGCCAGCTCCGAGACCGATCCTAGGCGCCGCGCTCTGGCTTACGCCATCACCGCACCCAACCCGCACAATTTGCAGCCATGGCTGGTTGATTTGCGCGAGCCGAATGTGATCACGCTCCGAACCGATCCACAACGCATCCTGCCGGAGACCGACCCTTTCGGCCGTCAGATTCTGATTGGTCATGGTGCGTTCATCGAGCTGCTGGTGATCGCGCTCGCCGAGCAAGGTTTGCGGGCCGATGTGACGCTATGGCCACAGGGCGAGCTGCCGACGCAGCTGAAAGACTGGCGCGCGGCGATGCGACAACCGGTCGCACGCATCACGCTACAGTCCGGCGCCAGCAAGGACGCATTGTTTGCCCAGATTCTGAAGCGCCACACGGTCAAGGTGAACTTCGACACGACCAAGCCTGTTTCGGATGCGAGTTTGCAGCAGCTCGTCTCGGGCATGGGCAGCGCTGGGATGCGCGTCGGCGGCACGGTCCAAGCCGCGCCACTGGCAGCGATGCGCAAGCTGTGCTGGGAGTCTGCCTTGGTGGAACTGCGCACGCCCCGCACAATGATGGAAAGCATTCGCCTCGTTCGTGTCGGGCCGGCAGAGATTCTGCAGCACCGTGACGGCATCTCTGTCAACAGCCCTTTTGTGCGCACCATCACCGCGATCGGTATGTTTGATCGCAACAACCCACCGGCTGCAGGCAGCCCAGCCGAGAAGAACGGAATGGATCGGTTCGAGGGCCATAGCAATACGTCCATGGGCTTCGTCTGGATCACTGGCAGCAACAGACGCGTCGATCAGATTGATGCCGGGCGCACCTATGTTCGCCTGCAACTGAAGGCCACGGCATTGGGAATAGGCATGCATCCAATGAGCCAAGCCCTGCAAGAATTCCCGGAGATGAAGCCCCACTATGAAGGCGTTCATCAACTTGTATTGGGGCAAGCTGCGCCGCGCAGCGCCACGGATCCCACGGTGCAAATGTTTTGCCGAATCGGCTATTCAGTCGAGCCAGCCGCTGCAACGCCAAGACGCGCGCTTGAGAAATTTATTGTGAACGCTTGAGGAGATCACCGTGAATATGCCAAACACCCCTGTGACAGGCGCATTGCGCTGGCTGCTGCGAGCGGAAGCACTAGCCGTGTTACTAGGCAGCCTCTGGGCGTATAGCCGCTGGGGCGGCTCGTGGACGCAGTTCGCGCTGTGTTTCTTGCTGCCCGATGTGGCGCTGCTGGCCTATCTGATCAATGCGCGCATCGGAGCTGTGGCTTACAACCTCACGCATTCGTATCTGGGTGCGTTCGCGTTGTTGGCTTGGGGCGTTCACGGCGCTCAGCCTTTGGTGATATCGCTGGCTTTGATCTGGATCGCGCATATCGGCTTTGACAGAGCGCTGGGCTATGGCCTGAAGTACAGCGAGGGCTTTGCTTTCACGCACTTGGGTGCTGTGGGCAGGGGGCGGTCTTGAAGCCTCTTTACAGACAATCTAAAGCAGAAACAGCCCGCCGCCGGCTTATTGATTGCGCAAAATGCTATTGATTTGATAGCTTGCAGTGTAGTGAGAACGGCCGCACTTGCTCTCAATCCAAAGCTGCGATCAAGGCGGCAAGCTTACTGGCATCGAGCCGCCCATACGTGCGCACGCCGCTGCAAACATCCAAGCCATGGGGCTGCACGACTGCAATGGCCTCGCGCACATTGCCTGCATGCAAGCCGCCGGCCAGAAACATTGGCTTGGGCTGCGGCAGGGCATCCAGTGCTTGGCGAATGTGCGAACTGATGCGCCAGTCATGCGTGCGCCCCGTGCCGCCCAGCTCTTTGAGGGGCAGTTTTTGATTGCCCGAATCGAGCAAGATCGCATCCACGAGGGGCGCAACGCGCAGCGCCTCGTTCACCGACGATGCATCGCTCACATGAATCACCTGCACCAGAGCAATGCCAGGCAGCGCCTCGCGCAGTTGCCGCAAGTCATCCTCTGCCACGGTATCCACGAGCTGGATCGTGTTGCTGCGGCACTGCCGATGCTGCGCAACGATGGCGGGCGCATCTCGCAGCGAAGTGAGCAAAAACGTTGCCAGCGGCGGCGGCACGGTGGATGCAATGTGCGCAATGAGACCATCAGCAATCACACCGGGCCCACTCGGCATCTGAGACACCAAGCCCAGCGCATCAGCGCCCATGCGCCAAGCCAGCCGCCCCTCAGCTTCGCTCATGATGCAGCAGATTTTGAGAAAAGGGCGTTGGTGTGCAGTCGTCATGGCGATACTATGAGGAAAAATAGCCGATGGCCGTCGTATTTATTGCGCAGGCAGCTATGAAATCAATAGCGTGCAAAGACACAGTAGGCAAACGGCTTGCGTCACGTCGGAGTTATTGTCAACCTACTCAATCGCAGAAAGAAGCGCCAAGGCTCGCCGCAGGGCGTGCGTCACGGTTTGTGCGCGCACGGCGTCGCGATCGCCGTCAAAGCGATGCATCTCGCTGTGCAATTGACCTTGCACAGAAAATCCAAACCACACCGTTCCCACGGGTTTGTCCGCGCTACCGCCTGAGGGTCCAGCAATCCCCGTGACAGCGACACTCACCTGTGCTGCACTGTGGCGAACTGCACCGAAGGCCATCGCGCGCACAACCGGCTCGCTCACCGCGCCGTGCGCTTCGATCAGTTGCGCGTCCACGCCAAGCAACTCAGTTTTGGCAGCATTAGAGTAGGTCACAAAACCACGCTCAAACCAATCCGAGGAGCCGGCTAAATCGGTGCAGGCGGCAGAAATCAAACCGCCGGTGCAACTCTCTGCCGTAGCGAGTTTTAGTTCGTTTTTAAGAAGTGAATCGGCCAGCAGCCTGCATAAATCCTGCGTCAAATGCTCTTGATTTAGTAACGATTGATCAATGTTCATATCCACAATACCGCATCAAAATCGCCACCACGCAATCACTAGGAGGGTGCAAGCTGCGGCCACCAAATCATCAAGCATGATGCCCAAGCCGCCTTTCCAGCCAAAGCCGTGAAACAGCTCATCGGCCCAAGCCACAGGGCCGGGCTTAACCGCATCAAAAAAACGAAAAAGTACGAAGGCGGCGAGTTGTGCCATGAAGCCAGCGGGCGTGATCAACCACAAGATGATCCAAAAGGCGACGACTTCGTCCCAAACTATCGCACCCGGATCGAGCACGCGCAGATGAGCGGCCGTCACAGTGCAAGCCCACCAGCCGACAAAGAGCGACACCAAAATGACGCCGCCGATCTGCGCTTCGCTCAAATAGAGCTGCATCACCGCAAACGCCGCCCAAGCCCAGAGCGTGCCCAGGGTGCCAGGCGCGATGCGCGATAGGCCAGAGCCAGCGCCTAAGGCGATGAAATGCGCAGTGTGCGAAAGCAGAAATTTCACGCCCGGGCGCAGCACGCTGGGGCGCAGGGGGGGTGAAAGTGGGGGCGACACGGGTAAGGGCGCAGCGGCAGAAGAGTCTTGGTTCAGCATGCGATCACTATGAAATCAATAGCAAATCAGGCGGTGTTTATGTCGGCTAAAGCCCCAAAACACTTCAAAATCAAGCCGTTTTACCGACTGCTGGCCGATGCGGACAAGCGGTTTTTGTGCAGCGCGCATAAAGGGACAGTGCATGCTCTTCAAGAGCAAAGCCTTTTGCCTTGGCAACGGCGGTTTGGCGCCTCTCAATCTCCGCATCGTGAAACTCTTCCACTTTGCCGCAATCCAAGCACACCAAGTGGTCATGGTGCGTGCCTTCGTTCAACTCATAAACCGCTTTACCGCTCTCAAAATTGCCTCGGGTGAGCAGTCCGGCCTGCTCAAACTGTGTGAGCACGCGATACACGGTTGCCAAGCCAATATCAGTGCGTTCATTGAGCAGGACACGATAGACGTCTTCTGCAGTCATGTGGCGTTGGCTACCGGTTTGGAAAACCTGCATGATCTTCAACCGAGGCAGGGTGGCTTTCAGGCCAGTGTTTTTCAGTTCATCAAGAGTGATCATGGCGCAGTAGGGAGGGATAGGCGAGCCGCTACAATGGATCGATCATAACCCTCCTGTCTCGGTTGCGCATCTGTTGCGCACTTGGCCTGCTTGTAATGCCTGTTTTTAACGCTTTTAGCCTACCACTCCTTCTTGGCGCCTGCTTTGGCTTATCGGCCTGCACGAGCCTAGATAACACCACGGGTCGTCTTGGGGGCTTGATCACGCCCTACCAAGTTGAAATCGTGCAGGGCAACTTTGTATCAAAAGAGCAAAAAGATGCGCTCCAAGTGGGCATGCCC
>JANPAK010000034.1:0-5236 GCA_031429925.1 Variovorax sp. | reverse complement strand
GACTCGCTGTGCAATATCTTGACCCGCCACCGAACCCCAAACGCCGGGCGCTTTGATGCCGAGGTAGCCAAGGATAAAGAAGTTAAATACAAAGATGCCATACACCCACTTTTGCCAACTCGGGCGATATCGAATGGATTTGACTGGGCTGTAATCCAGCCAAGGCAGGAAGAACAAGATGATGGTGGAAGCACCCATCACCACAACACCCCAGAACTTCGCTTCAAAGGTCAAAAGAAGCACAGAGGCCACAACGGCAGCACCGATCACGACGCCCTTGAGGATACCGGTGACAATATTCTTCACGACTGCGATCAAAGCACCAGCAAGCATGAGCGCGACCAACACATAGATCATTTCGTCAGTGGTGGCACGCAGCATTGAATAGAACGGCGTGAAATACCAAACGGGAGCAATGTGCGCGGGTGTCTTGAGTGGATCGGCAGGAATAAAGTTGTTGAACTCAAGAAAATAGCCGCCCATCTCGGGGGCAAAAAATACGATGGCGGAGAACACCATCAAGAAGACACTGACACCAAGGATGTCGTGCACTGTGTAGTACGGGTGAAACGGAATGCCGTCAAGCGGGATACCCGTCTTTGGATCCTTGTACTTCTTGATTTCAACCCCGTCAGGATTGTTCGACCCGACCTCATGCAAGGCGATGATGTGCGCGGCCACTAAACCCAGCAAGACGAGTGGCACGGCAATCACGTGCAAACTAAAGAAGCGGTTGAGCGTGGCGTCGGAGACAACATAATCACCTCGAATCAGCAATGCGAGGTCAGGACCAACGAATGGAATAGCCGCGAACAGGTTCACGATCACCTGAGCGCCCCAGTAAGACATTTGGCCCCATGGCAGCAAATACCCCATGAAAGCTTCGGCCATGAGGCATAAGAAGATGCCACAACCGAAGAGCCAAATCAACTCACGCGGCTTCCTGTACGAACCGTAGATCAGTCCACGGAACATGTGCAGATACACCACAACGAAAAAGGCCGATGCGCCAGTGGAATGCATATAGCGCACCAGCCAGCCCCAAGGCACGTCTCTCATGATGTATTCCACTGAAGCAAACGCCAAGTTGGCATCCGGCTTGTAGTGCATCACCAGAAAGATACCGGTGACGATCTGAATCACCAACACCAAAAGGGCGAGCGAGCCAAAGAAATACCAAAAGTTGAAGTTCTTAGGCGCGTAGTACTCAGACAAATGCTCTTTGTACAGCTTGCTTGCGGGAAAACGGTTGTCTACCCAATTAAGCAGTTTCTCGCTCACCGCTGCGTTGGGAGAGATTTCTTTCATTTCAGCCATGTCGTTTTGCCTCAGGCTTGTTTGGTTTCACCGATCAGCAACTTCGTGTCGCTGAGGTACATGTGCGGCGGGACTTCGAGATTGTCTGGCGCAGGCTTGTTTTTATAAACGCGGCCTGCCATGTCAAAGGTCGACCCATGACAAGGACATATGAAGCCACCCTGCCAGTTGGCGTCAAATGATTGCGCAACCGGCTCAAACTTGTCGGACGGCGAACAACCCAAATGCGAGCAAATGCCGACAGCCACAAAAAATTCTGGCTTGATCGAACGATGCTGGTTACGCGTCTCAGCCATGGGTGTCGTCTCAGCAGCCTTGCGCTCCGACTTAGGATCCGCAAGATTGGCCTCCGTTTTTGCGAGGGAAGCGACTTGTTCTGGCGTTCGGCGCATGATCCAAACTGGCTTGCCGCGCCATTCGACGGTAAGTTTCTCGCCCGGTTTGAGCGCCGAAATATCGACTTCGACCGCAGCGCCAGCGGCTTTGGCTTTTTCGGAAGGGCTAAAAGTGCTCACAAACGGAATGGCGACAGCGCCGGCTCCGACAGCGCCAGCACAAGCGGATGTGATCACCCAAGTGCGCTTGGATTGGTCCACGTTACTCATGGATGTCCTCAATATTTCAGGGGTTTAGGGTCAACCCGTAATTGTAGCGGAGCGCATCGGTTGATTTCAGTGATTCAGACTCAATAATGCGCTTTTCCGCCACAACAAGCCTCCAAACCACCGAGGGTTGACATTGGCAGCCGTGTTGCGCTACCGTGCGTCAGGAACCACCGAAATGAACACTTTGGTAGTATCTTGCTTGCCGGGGCATGCCGGCCAACCCAAAAAAAGGAGTTAAACACATGGGCATGATGAAAGAATTCAAAGATTTCGCAGTCAAGGGCAACGTAATGGATTTAGCGGTCGGTGTCATCATCGGCGCAGCCTTTGGCAAGATTGTCGACGCCCTCGTCAAAGACATCATCATGCCGATCGTCGGCAAGATATTTGGCAACTTGAATTTCACTGATATGTTCATCGTGCTTTCGCCGCCCGCAAAAGCCGTGGAAGGCGCGCAAACATACGAAGCGCTAACAAAAGCAGGCGCCAATTTGCTCGCATACGGCAATTTCATCACGATCGCGCTCAATTTCATTATTCTGGCCTTCATCATTTTTCAGATGGTTAGATTAGTGAATAAGGCCAAGGCAGCAGAACCCGCGCCGGCCCCAGCGCCTGCCGTAACACCAGAAGACGTGGTTTTGTTACGCGAAATTCGCGACGCTCTGAAGAAGTAAGACTTGATTTCAAAAGCAATGCGCACTTCGGTGCGCATTTTTCATTGAGCATACAAGCACCAAGCTATCGCATCGGCGACGAAACAGCCGTCATCATGCGAGCAGCATCGCGCCCTTTGTGTCAAAGTAAGCAACGATGACCTACCGCTGGCCGCGTTCACCAGAGCAATCCTCATGACTTCATCGACAAACACACCCGAAAGCAAGCTCGACGATTGGATTCGAGAAGAAGACCTTCTCCTTCAGCGCGCCTCCTCCGGCATGGGATTCGGGGTTGCAGATCGTCAGGTTTTATCAGGGCTAACGGGCTTGCAGATGATGCACGCATTGATAGCTGGACAGTTGCCGGAAGCGACCATCAGCAAAACCATGGATTTCATGCTGATCGAGGTAGAACATGGACGCGCCGTATTTCAAGGCCGCCCAGGAGCGGCATACCTAAATCCGATGGGTTCGCTTCACGGAGGCTGGTATGCAACGATCTTGGATTCCGCCTTAGGATGCGCGGTCCACACCACCATGCCGGTTGGGCGAGGCTACACCACTGCAGAGCTGAGTGTGAATCTCGTGAAAGGCATCAACCCGGCGAAAGTCACCCGCGTGCGAGCCATCGGCGAAGTGCTGCATGTTGGCCGCCAACTTGCGACGGCACAGGCCAAACTGGTGGGCCCCGACGGGACGCTGTATGCTCACGCGACCACGACCTGCTTGGTGTTCGAGCTGCCCAAATAGACCCGACTTGAGTTTGAGCTTGCACCAGATAGCTGGGTGATCGATATCAGACTCTCCACACGCAAACTTGAGATCTCAAGGCTGCGGTTTTCTCGACGCATCCATAGCTCGACGTTGGCGCTCCACGAACTCATCAAACGTATTGATGCCACGTAACTGCAATATCGTGTTGCGCACTGCCGCCTCCACCAAGACAGCCATGTTGCGACCGGCCTCCACTTGAATCACGACCTTGCGGATCGGGATACCCAAAACATCCTGTGTTAACGGCTCATAAGGAATGCGCTCGTAATCACGCTCCATGGTCTGACGGCGCACAAGATGAACAATGAGCTTTAAGCGCATGCGGCGGCGCACCGCGGTTTCGCCAAAAATGGCACGAATATCAAGCAGCCCTATGCCTCGCAACTCCAGCAAGTTCTGCAGCAGCTCCGGGCAGCGCCCTTCAATATTCGTTTGGTTCGTTCGGAACAAATCCACCGCATCGTCGGCGACCAATCCATTGCCTCGGGAGATCAGCTCAAGGGCGAGCTCGCTCTTGCCCAAGCCTGACTCTCCGGTGATGAGTACGCCTAGACCCAAAATATCCATGAATACGCCATGCATGTTGGTGCGATCAGCGAAATGGCGGCTGAGGTAGGCGCGAAGAACATCGATCACGAAGGCGGCGGAGTCTGGTGTCTGAAAGGCGGGGATCTGTGCCCGTTCACACAGCTGCAGCAGGGCCTCAGGCGCTTCGATACCGTCGCCGATGACGATGACAGGGGCCTCAAGTGCGACGATACGAGCGATGCGACGGGCGCAGTCCTCGACACTTAGCTCGTTAGATGGCGTGACATAGGCGACCTCACGTTCACCCAACACTTGTACGCGATAGGGGTGGATATAGTTGAGATATCCGACAAGGTCTGCGCCCGAGCGGGCCGCTCGCACGGCGACCTCGTCAAATCGGCGCTCAGACGCCCCAAGGCCGGCCACCCAAGCCCATTTTAAGCGCGCCCGGTGATCCTCAAACAGCACATCGGCGCTGATAACCGTGGGTTTCATGTCTCAATGAAAAAGGCTAAAGACAAGAAAGCGAATGCTTGGCTTTAAGGCGATCAAGCCGCCAAAGGCAAGGGAGTCGCTGCGGATCGCCATTCGGCGATCAAGGCATGCAGTTGATCGGCATCAGGCGCAGACTTTAAGCGCTCACGCAAACCCGCGTCGCTCAGCAGTTCAGCGATTTCAGACAAGATTTCAAGGTGTTTTTGAGTTGCCGCTTCAGGCACCAACAAAAAGATCAGCAAACCGACAGGATGCTCATCCGGGGCGTCGAAGCCAATGGCGTTGGTCAGCGAGAACATCGCGGCCATGGGTGCTTTCAGCCCCTTGATGCGCCCGTGCGGGATAGCGACGCCGTGGCCTAAGCCCGTCGAGCCTAGCCGTTCGCGGGCGAACAGGCTATCCGTCACCAAGGCTCGCGAGAGACCATGAAGGTTTTCAAAAAGCAAACCCGCTTCCTCAAAAGCGCGCTTCTTACTCGTGGCATCCACGCCTGATAACACTTGGCTGGCAGGCAATATCGCAGCTAGACGATTCATGAACACTTCATTTGTTACAGGCAATTTACAGCACCGGGATGCGAATTATGCACCCAAGTTCGTATTAACCCTAGTCAAGTCAAGAATTCCGACAAATGGTCTTTGGGGGATTCGGGATGCCTTCAACAAAAAACCGCGTGGTTTAACACACACGGTTGATGCAAAGGATGCTCCTGTTTTACTGCAGCAGTCGCTTAGCGGACTCGGCGGCATGGTGGTCTTGTCGCTTTGTTTTGTAGCGACCGACCTGTCGATCAAGCTTGTCAACAAGCTCATCTACTGCAGCATAAAGATCAGCATGGGAACTCTCGGCAAACAGATC
>JANPAK010000033.1:0-8415 GCA_031429925.1 Variovorax sp. | reverse complement strand
CCAACATACACGGTCACACCCAAGGATTTATCGCGATTTCGCTCGACGTTCTCAAGCTTACCCAAGCGCGCGGAGACGGAAAGGCCTGTTCCCTCGGATGCTTCAGCGGCAGCATCACCGGAACCAAGTTTCTTAGCGTGTTTGAGCGCGCTGCCGACTAAATCTTCGAAAACCGAACGCGAGTATGAAAAGCCTGCAAGAGGCTGCTTGGAACTTGATTTGACTGTCATGCCGCGATCATAGCGGCTTCGACTTTGCCACGATTGACCGATGGGTTTGCGCTCAGGCCGCAAGAAGCTTTTTGATGGGCGCTGGCAAACCGACACCGCTGAGGTCCTGATGCCAAGCCCCCAAAGCGTCATACGGCGCAGAGCCCTTCACGTCGATCTGCAAGACATGCAGGTGCAAATCCTTGTGGGTGAGGACATGAACAAAGGCAGGCAGGGGGTGCAAGTGTGCGCGGTCTTTTGGTCTGAGCGCTTGGTCCAGCGCCTCGTGACTGCCAAAGAGTGGCAAGCAATGCAGCCCCGCCCACACGCCCGGCGCCGGGCGCTTTTGCAGCAAGACGCTGTCATCATCGCGGCGCGCCAACAGCAGCCATAGCGACTCGCTGCTGCGTTTGAGCTTTTTTGATTTGACCGGGAAGTCCATCACCCGACCGAGCGCCTTGGCTTGGCAAATGCTGGCCATGGGGCACTTGACGCACGCGGGTTGTCGAGGGGTGCAGACTGTTGCGCCCAAATCCATGATGGCTTGGGTATAGCGCGGCATCGTCGATGCCAACCTCGTTCGCGGTAAGGCATCGGCCGCAATCTGCCAGAGCCGTGCCTCGTTCGCGTTTTTGGATAGATCATCTGCGAAGGCGTGCACGCGAGTCAGCACGCGCTTAACATTGCCGTCTAAGATCGGTACGCGCTCTGCGTAGCAAAAGGCGGCGATCGCAGCTGCGGTAGATGGGCCAATGCCTGGCAGCATCTGTAGGGATTTCGCTGTTTTGGGGAAAACACCGCCGTGCTCACCGGCGACGGTTTGGGCGCAAGCATGCAGGTTTCTGGCGCGCGAGTAGTAGCCCAAACCGGCCCACAACGCCATGACCTGATCTTGTGGTGCAGCAGCCAAGTCGATGACTGTCGGATACTTCTCAAGAAAACGGCGATAGTAGTCGATCACCGTGACCACTTGCGTCTGCTGAAGCATGATCTCGCTGAGCCATACGCGATAAGGATCAATACAGGCCTGCCAAGGCAGGCCCGCGCGCCCATGCTTCGTATGCCAGGCTAGCAGCAATGAGGAAAAGGACGCTGGAGCGCGTTGCATAGCCTCGCCAAGCCTCAATACGCGATTGATCAGGCTAGAGCGCCGGAGGCTGTTTCGGGAAACTGCGGCGCATTGGCGCTGCCAGCATCGCGCTGAGGCGCATCGACAACCATCGCTGTGATACTCGACAATCGCACATCCAACTCCACCGAGTGAGCATCTTGTGCAGCAAGCTCAGCAATGCGTTCATCCAATGTCACTGCTGCATTTTGAATGCGCTCAATCGCCTCCAAACGCTTGGCAAAATTCTGGCGCCGCTCCCGCAACTGCGCGTCCAGCTGGGATGCCGCCGACTTGTTCCACTGCTCGACTTCACCCAAGGCAGACTCAAAAATCACCCGCAACCGAGTGGCCAATGCACGAACCAACCGATCAGCGAACTCAGGCTGCGCAAGCCGGAACGCATTGCCCAAACCAAGATACTGTGCGTGGCTGCGCTCCACGGCATCCAGGTCAGTTTGGTAGCGCGCCAATTCGGGTTCACGCGGCGTTTGCAATGAAAAGCCGAACTCCGCGTTGAGTTGACGGAAGCTGGAGTTCAGCATGTTGTGAATCTCCCCGTTGATCGTTTTTGCATGGGAGAAAATATCCCGCAACCGGATGAAGGTTTCACTGTACGCCTTACGGGCACCCAACTTGATGCCGGGCTGTCGCAACGCTTCGTTGAGCTGGCGCAATTCTGCTCTTAGCGCTGTCGTGCCTAGCGCAGAGAATGCGTCGCGCAACAACTTCAGATGAACTGAACGAATCGCGTGAATACGCTGACCGCTTTCATCAAATTCCGTTTGCTCATTCTCGATTCGCCCACGCATGTGCTTGATCACGTTAGCATTCTTGCCCCGCAAACCGCGCAGTTCCACCATCTGCTCGGCCAAATCGCGGCGGCGCAAACTGATGACACGGGACACCTCATTGCGCAGGTCGGCCATACTGCCAACGACCGCTGCGCGCAAAATTCGCTTGCGCTGCCCCATCATGCCTTCAGACAGTGCCTGCTCGAGATGAGGCAACTGGCTGGCGCGAAGCAACGACGAATCGCCGGTAACTTTGGCAACCAGGCCTTTTTGCGCTGAAACAGGAATGACCTGGCTTTGCGGCAATCCCAGTATTTCAGCCGAGGTCCTTCGCTGACGATCCACCGACGCGCGAATTTGTTCGGGCGTTGACAGCGCGTCCCAAAGGGTATCGATCTTGTTAAGTACAACCAACCGTGACGAATAGTCTGTATCTTCTGTGATCAAGTGGTCTTTCCAGATCGACAGATCAGACTTGGTCACCCCGGTATCAGCGGCCAAGATGAAAACCACCGCGTGGGCCTGCGGAATCAAGCTAACGGTCAATTCTGGTTCAGCGCCGATCGCGTTCAGGCCAGGTGTATCCAAAATCACCAAGCCTTGCTTGAGCAGAGGGTGTGCAATATTGATCAATGCATGGCGCCAACGCGGCACCTCGACGTTACCCTGAGCATCCGCACGGGGATTGTCATCGGGGGCATCGTCGTGCCAAAACCCTAACGCGCGTGCCTCATCTTTGGTCACCTTGATAACTTCGGAGACTTTCTCAAACGCGGTCGCCAACTGCGCCGAATCGTTGACATCTAAGTCAATGCGCAACCATTTTTCAGGGGCATGCCGCCATTCCATCAATGACTGTGATTGAAGCCGGGTTTCAATCGGCAGTAACCGTAAGCAAGGGGGCACGTCGCCGTCCCATCCCAACTCCGTTGGGCACATGGTCGTTCGCCCCGCACTGGCAGGCATGATGCGTCGCCCGTAGGTCGCGAAAAAGATGGCATTGATCAATTCAGATTTGCCGCGCGAAAACTCAGCGACAAACGCGACCATCACCTTGTCTGAGCGCAACCGCTCTTCCAACTGCTGCATGCGTTCGGAAATCGAAGCATCCATCAGATCATGGCTTCCCAGCCAATCGGCCAACTGTTTCAGGCGTGCAGCAAACTCCCGCCGCCATGCACCGTGCGAGTCGAATTGCTCAACGAAAGAGGTTAGATGAGTCTGCGGAATCACTAAATGCTACGGTTGGGGCTTTGCATGTACAAAGATGTTGATTATTACATCGCCTTCGATTTTCACCAACCGCGCATTCGCACGGCACTCAACCCCAAATAAGCAACATCACCAAACCGACCAACATACTGGCGAGTCCATAAAAGCGCAACTGGCCATCCGAGAGTTTGAGGACTTGCTCAAAAACACCGCGCCAGCTTTTGGGTGAGAAAAAGGGCAGCAAACCCTCAATGATCAAAACCAGAGCAACAGCAGTGAGGAACGTCTCCATGCCGCAAAGTCAGTCGACCGGTTACTGAAACTTACTTTTTGGGAGCTGGAGCAGAGCCACCAAACTGTCCGCCATTTCGCATGGTGCGGAAAAAGTCGTTCGACGGATCGAGCACCATCACATCGCTTTTCTTTACAAAACTCGCCTTATAGGCCTCAAGGCTGCGGTAAAACTGAGCGAACTGCGGATCTCTGCCGAAAGCATCTCCGTAGAGCGCTGCTGCTCGCGCATCGCCTTCGCCCTTAATCTTCTGCGCATCGCGATACGCTTCAGCAACAATCACCTCACGTTGCCGATCTGCATCCGCACGGATCTTTTCCGCTTCAGCGGCGCCCGTCGAGCGCAGCTCATTGGCCACTTGACGACGCTCAGATTGCATACGTTGATAGACAGAATCAGTCACAGAGCCAGGAAAATCGATCCGCTTGATGCGAACATCCACGATTTCAATGCCAAAATTCTTCGCATCGTCGATTAGTCGCTGTTGCACACCAAGCATGACTTTTTCACGCTCGGTGGAGAGCAAATCCCGAACCGTACGCTTGGTGACCTCGGAGTTCAGCGCGTCTTGCACCACCGAAGTCAAGCGGCCTTCTGCCGTTGAAATGTTTGCACCGCCTGAATTGTTACGAATAAACTGGCGCGCATCAGAAATACGCCACTTCACGAGCCAATCCACCACCAAGTTTTTCTTCTCAGCAGTTTGGATCGAGCCTGTTTCCGGGCTATCTAAGGTGAGGATACGGCGATCGAGAAAAACCACGTTTTGGAAAGGCTGAGGCAGCTTGAAGCGCAGACCCGGCTCGGTAATCACCTCTTTGATTTGTCCAAAAGAGTAAAGCACACCAAACTGGCGCTGATCCACAACGAACAAGGTTGAGGCCAATATAGCCAGCACAACCAAGAAGCCCGAAACAATAAATCCGATTCTGTTCATGTTATTTCTCCCGGGGTTCAGCGGGTATCGCGATCACGGCTGGTTCGGCTGTCGCGGGTTGGAGTAGGAGAAGGCGCTGCCGCCGGCGCTGGCGGGGCGGCAACACTTGCTGCGCCTCCAGCGCTTGGCAGGGTGACGATGTCGGAGCCGGCGTTGCTCATCTGCATAATCTTGTCGAGCGGCAGATAAAGCAGGCTGTTGCCTTGCTTAGAATCCACCAAAATTTTGGTGGTGTTACTGTAGATTTGCTGCATCGCGTCTAGGTACATCCGGTCGCGCGTCACCTGTGGTGCTTTGGCATACTCGGTGTAAATCACACGAAAGCGCTGCGAATCACCTTCCGCTTGAGCAACCACGCGTGCTTTGTAGCCGTCTGCCTCTTCTTTTAGCCGCGACGCCGCGCCGCGAGCTCGCGGAATCACATCATTCGCATAGGATTGACCGTCATTCTTAGCTCGGTCACGATCCTGGCCAGCTTTCAGGGCATCATCAAACGCCGCTTGAACTGCTTCTGGCGGTTGCACGTTAGTAATGTTCACGTTCTGAATATCGATCCCAGACTTATAGCGATCCAGTTGGAACTGGACGCTTTTGGCAACATCCCGCTGAATCGACTCCCTGTCTTTGTTCAACACGGTATCCATGCCGCTTTTGCCCACAACCTCCCGAATCGCAGACTCGGCAGCTTTCACAACGGCTTCATCCGGGGTACGATTTTGAAAAAGATAGTCGGCTGCGCTTTTGAGCCGGTATTGAATGGTGAAGCGGACATCGACGATGTTTTCGTCCTGCGTCAGGACAGACCAGTCTTTCAGGCCTGAATTGCCCACCGCAGTGTTGCGACCGATCTCGATCGAACGCAACTGCGTCAACGCAACCGTTTCATGACGCTCAAACGGGTAAGGTATGCGCCAATTAAAACCTGCATCAACGGTGCGGTTGAGTGCGCCGAAGCGCGTAATTACTGCTTGCTGGCCCTCTTGTACGATGAAGAACCCTGTGCCCAGCCAGATTAATAGCGCAACGACGCCGATCAATCCGGCGCCAATGCCTGCCGATTTCATATCCGGCTGAAAACCGCCGTTGTTGCCGCCTCCACCGTTACCACCCTGGTTATAACGATTCCAGTCTGTTTGGTCACTCTTTGGAGGCTGCTTGTTGCCACCGAACAGGCCGCCAAGCTTTCGATTGAAATCACGCCACAACTCATCCAAATCCGGCGGGCCCTGATTGGGGCCACCGGAACCACCTCCTGAGCCGCCGCTGGGTTGCGAGGGCGCTGGGCTTGGTGCTGCTGGTTGAGGCGGCGCGGGTGGAGGCGTTGGCGCCCCTCCAGAGCCTGATGAGGCATCGTCCGGCGGTGGTGGAGCAGCGTTATCGCTGCGACCCCAACGACCATCGTTGAGGTTGAACATTCTTGAAAACATTCGTGCGGTGAGGGTAGGCATAGACAACATATAGGGCGTAATCATAATCTGTCAAGTGGGCGCGGTCCGCTGAGCCAATATTGACCGCAAAGTTTCCATGCCTTCGCCGCTTCGTGCACTGACAAACACACGCTGCAGGCTAGAGCCTTCAACCTCAAAATAGTCACTCAGAGAGATGGGGCGACGCTCGGGCGGCAGCGCATCAAGCTTGTTAAACACGAGAAGCTGCGGAATGTCTTGGGCACCAATCTCTGCGAGTACCCGTTGAACCTCGTCAATTTGCTCTGTGAAATTTGGGTTAGCGCTGTCGATCACATGCAGCAGCAATTGGGCGTTCGCCGCCTCCTGCAACGTTGCTTCAAACGCATCAATCAGCCCGTGGGGTAAATCTCGAATGAATCCGACGGTATCAGACAAGCTCACCGACTGCTTCACATCGCCAAGGTAGATGGAGCGCGTCGTTGGGTCGAGCGTCGCAAAGAGCTGGTCTGCAGCATACACACGTGCCTTGGTCAGGCTATTGAACAGTGTGGACTTGCCTGCGTTGGTATAGCCAACCAAAGCAATGGCAAAGTGCTGCCCTTTGTTGCGCTGTTTTCTTTGGGTATTGCGTTGCTTCTTGACAATCTCCAACCGGGCCTTGGTTCTTTTGATAGATTCGCCAATCATGCGCTTGTCAAGCTCCATTTGGGTCTCACCCGGCCCACCCCGACCCCCAATGCCCCCGCGCTGGCGCTCCAAGTGACTCCAGCGTCGTACCAGGCGGGTGGACAAGTATTGCAACTTGGCCAGTTCCACCTGTAGCTTTCCCTCGTGCGAGCGCGCGCGCTGGGCAAAGATTTCAAGAATGAGCAGGGTACGGTCGTTGACCGGTAAGCCCATAAAGCGCTCAAGGTTGCGTTGTTGAGCCGGACTGATGGCTTGATCAAACAAAATTTCATTTGCACCGAGCTCCTCAGCCATCTTCTTGATTTCTTCCGCTTTTCCGCTGCCGACAAAAAGTGCCGCATCTGGAGCGTGACGCTTGCAAGTCACGCGAGCAATCGGCTCTAAGCCAGCGGTTTGCGCCAGCAGACTGATCTCTTCCAATTGCGCATCAAAATGAGACGTATGGAAATCAACGCCAACCAAGATCACTCGGTTGGCGGCAGACGATAACGATTTTTCGGTATTTTCAGGCATGCGCGCCTGACAGGGTCAAAGCCAAGCTTTACTGCGCGGCTGCAGGAGGTGCTGCACCCTCATCACCACTGTTGAAGTTCACGGCTCTGCCTGGTACGATGGTGGAAATGGCGTGTTTGTAGACCATTTGCGTGACAGTGTTGCGAAGTAAAACCACATACTGATCAAACGATTCGATTTGGCCTTGCAGCTTGATGCCGTTGACGAGATAGATGGACACAGGCACGTGCTCGCGCCGAAGTTGATTCAAAAACGGGTCTTGCAAGAGTTGGCCTTTGTTGTTGCTCACGATATTCTCCGTGTTCCACGAATTGTTGGAACGATAACAATAGCACAGAGTGTGGCCGAAAAGCAAAAGTTCAACGGCAACTTGTGCCAATAGCCTACTTTTTCCTTGACTTCACGTGACTCAACGCACGGGAACACCCCAAAGTTTGACTCACTTCTTCTCGTCAAACGGATTGTCTTGTGACCTAAATTCAATACGTACGGGCGTGCCGACCAAATCAAAGGCTTTGCGAATGCGGCCTTCAAGGAAGCGACGCCAAGAATCCGTGATGTGATCCAAGGAATTGCCATGGACAACGACAATCGGCGGATTTTGACCACCCTGGTGCGCATAGCGGGGCTTGGGTCGATTGTGACCGGCGCGCTTTGGCGCCTGCTCCTCGACCGACTGTTGCAAAATGCGCGTGAGTTGCGGCGTGGGCATCTTGCGGAAACTCGATTCGAACGCTTTCGCAAGCGATTTCCAGACCGGCGCCAAACCCTGGCGCTTGATCGCCGAGATCATATGAATTTCGGCAAACTTGAGGAACGACAGGCGCGTTTCGATTGAGCGCTGAAGCATCTCGCGCTCATGGCTGTCAATCGCATCCCATTTATTAACCGCCAGCACCAGCGCTCGCCCAGCCTCGACGCAGTAGCCGGCGATGTGAGCGTCTTGGTCACTGATCCCCTCTTTGGCGTCGATCAGCAGCAGCACGACGTGCGCACTTTCGATCGCTTGCAGTGTTTTAACAACCGAGAACTTCTCCACCGCCTCAAAAACCTTGCCTTTGCGCCGCAAGCCAGCGGTATCGATCAGTTCAAACTTTTGCCCCCCTTTTTCAAAGGGCACAGAAATCGCATCCCGCGTGGTGCCAGGCATGTCAAACGCAATCAGCCGCTCTTCACCCAGCCAAGTATTGATCAAGGTGGACTTACCGACGTTCGGGCGACCGGCCACTGCCAGCTTAATGACTTTCGGGTCTT
>JANPAK010000032.1:0-4611 GCA_031429925.1 Variovorax sp. | reverse complement strand
GCGGCGGTGATGATCTCGATGTTTGTGAGCTTCACGCTCGACCCGATGATGTCGTCGATTTGGCATGATCCTGCGATTGACAAGCAGGGGCAGCCATTCAAACCCATCACCTGGTACGACAGAACGATTGGTCGAGTGACGCACGCGTTTGATCGAGGTACGGAAAGGTTAGGCGATGGCTACCAGAATATATTGCGATGGAGTTTGGTTTGGAAGAAGACCACACTCCTACTTGCTCTAGCGACATTTGTCATCAGTATTGGTATGGTTCGACTACTGGGCACTGAGTTCGTCCCCAAGGCGGACTTCGGCGAGAGCAATGTCAGCTTTTACACGCCCGTTGGCTCTTCGTTGGAAGCGACGGAAGCCAAGGTCAAGCAGGTCGAAGCAATCATCCGCGAACGTCCCGAGGTCAGGTATACGCTGTCTACGGTCAATACTGGCAACGCGCAGGGCAAGATTTATGCAAACGTGTATGTGCGCATGACCAACCGAAAAGAGCGTGCCCTTAGCGTAGATCAGATATCTGCGCAATTGCGTGACCGCCTCGCGCTTGTGGCGGGTATCACTGTGACGCAGGCTGGCACTGTTGATGCTGTGGGTGGTGGCAAGCAAATTGAACTCGCCATCAAAGGAACAGACTTGAAGGAGCTAGAGCGTCTGTCCGTCCAAGTCATGCGGCAGTTGCGATCTATCCCTGGTTTGGTTGATCT
The DNA here is from genome assembly GCA_031429925.1 of Variovorax sp. Classification (GTDB taxonomy): domain Bacteria; phylum Pseudomonadota; class Gammaproteobacteria; order Burkholderiales; family Burkholderiaceae_C; genus JANMDU01. The sequence continues at coordinate 3,898 of JANPAK010000032.1, read as the reverse complement.
CGATGCCAGCGTTAAGCCCGCCAAGCCAACCATTGAAGTCGACGTGCGTCGCGAGGTAGCCTCGGATTTGGGGCTAACCACCGCACAGATCGGCGCTAGCCTCAGGACGTTGGTAGCAGGTCAAACCGTCGGCAACTGGCGTGCTCCAGATGATCAGACCTATGACGTCAACGTTCGGCTCGCGCCGAGCGCTCGCAATACGCCCCAAGACCTAGAGCGCCTGCCCTTTGCTTTAGGCGTAAACCCCGACGGTAGCTCACGGATCGTGCGACTCAATCAGGTGGCAACGGTACGCGAAAGCACCGGGCCAAATCAAATCAACCGGCGCGATCTCAACCGCGAGGTGGCGATCAACGCCAACGTATTTGGCCGCTCGGCTGGCGAGGTATCTGCTGACATGCGCAAAGCGCTCGACGCGATCGCGATGCCAGCGGGATACAGCTATCAGTTTGGCGGAAGCACCAAGAATATGAGCGAGTCTTTCGCCTATGCGGTGTCCGCCCTTGCACTTGCCATCATCTTCATCTACATGATCTTGGCAAGCCAGTTCAAGAGTTTTCTTCAACCGCTGGCTTTGATGACAGCACTTCCGCTGACCTTGATTGGCGTGGTCCTTGCGTTGTTGATGTTTCAGTCGACGCTGTCAATGTTCTCTGTCATCGGTGTTGTGATGTTGATGGGTTTAGTGACGAAGAACGCCATTTTGTTGGTTGATTTTGCGATTCGATCCCGCGAAGCTGGTATGGAGCGCGCTGAAGCCTTGATGCTAGCGGCAAGAGTTCGTCTACGTCCAATTTTAATGACTACTTTAGCGATGATATTCGGCATGGTGCCATTGGCCTTTGCGTTGTCAGAAGGCTCTGAGCAACGTGCACCCATGGGCCAAGCGGTGATTGGCGGCGTGATCACATCATCCTTGCTCACCCTTGTGGTCGTACCGGTTGCGTACTGTTATATGGATGACCTTGCGACATGGTTCAAACGCCTCTTTGCAGCTGGTGCGCCAGCTAAAATCGACGGTTTGCCGCAGTCGGCTGAATAACTCGCCATTTCTAGAGAACCACCATGAATTTCGATCAAGCCCGTTTCAACATGATTGAGCAACAAATCCGCCCTTGGGAGGTACTCGATCAAACCGTGCTGAAATTGCTAGCCACGGTCAAACGCGAAGATTTTGTGCCCGCAGCCTACAAGCAGGTCGCCTTTTCCGATATGGAAATTCCTTTACAGCCCGGCGGAGCAAACGGTTTGGTCATGCTAGCGCCCAAGGTACAAGCTCGTTTGCTTCAAGACCTTGCGATTCGGAAGCACGAAAAAGTCCTTGAGATCGGCACCGGCAGTGGCTACATGGCCGCCCTGCTTTCGCACCGCGCGCAGCGAGTGCTCTCGCTGGAAATTAACGAATCCCAGGCACTGGTCGCTCGGAGCAACCTACAGAAAGCTGGCATTCACAACTGCGAAGTGCGTATCGCCGATGCGACAAGCGCTGATTTATCGATGGATGGACCCTTTGATGCCATTTTGCTCTCCGGCTCCGTCGCAAGCGTTCCGGCTTACCTTTTGGCGCTGCTCAAACCAGGCGGTCGGTTGGCGGCAGTTGTCGGTAACGAACCAGTGATGTGCGCAAGCTTTACGACCAAGGCTGTGGATGGCAGCACTGTCACTACCCAACCCTGGGATACGGCAGCACCGCGCTTGCTGAATTTCGTTGATACGCCAGTATTTCAGTTCTAAGCTGCTCAACCATGATTGCGCAAATCCGCCCAGCAGCTTTCAGCACTTGGCTTAAAAGCCTGAACGGAATCCCACCGCTGGTGCTGGATGTTCGGGAACCCTGGGAGATATCTACGGCTTGCGTCAAGCCCCTGCCTGATGCTCCAACATTCGATTTACTCTTGATGCCCATGCAGACCACTCCGCAGCGGTTAGCCGAGCTGCCGCAAGATCGCCCGATTGCCTGCCTATGCCACCACGGTATGCGCAGCCAGCAAGTTGCCGCTTTTTTGTTCAGCAGAGGCTTTGAAAACGTCGTCAACATCGCAGGCGGGATTGACGCGTGGAGCCGAGAGTTGGATCCTACCGTCGCCAGTTACTGAATCAGCTCAATCACGAAAGGATTGTTATGTTTAAATTTCCCGGCCTGCCTCGCCAAGCCCCCTGCGGCATCGCCCTCGCCATCAGCGGGTTGCTTGGTTTAGGTGCCGGCTCAGCCAATGCGCAAAGCCTTGCGGAGCTTTATCAGGCCGCTAGCACTTACGATGCGGTTTTTCAAGCAGCCAAAGCTCAGTATGAGGCCAATCTAGCTCGCGCTGAGCAAAGCAAGGCGGGCTTGCTGCCGACAATCAGTCTGACCGCCAACATGAGCGGCACGAATTCCGATGTCATCAAGCCAATTGCCAACACAAATCGTGGCTTTGGCTTGCAAAGTACCACCATCAGTGCAAGCCAACCTGTATATCGCCCGGCAAACCGGGCTACCGCTGCTCAGGGCGAATTGCAAGCCACTCAAGCAAAATCAGCGCTTGTGACGGCGGAACAAGACCTTATCGTTCGAGTCACCCAAGCTTACTTCGACGTACTCAGCAGTCAGGACAGTCTAGCGTTTGTGAAAGCGCAGAAAGCGGCGGTATCCGAGCAACTGGCAGCCGCCAAGCGAAATTTCGAAGTTGGGACGTCGACCATTACAGACAGCAGGGAAGCACAGGCACGCTTTGACCTAGTCGTTGCGCAGGAAATTGCCGCGGAGAATGATCTTCGAGTCAAGCGGATCGCCTTGGATCAACTTGTCGGACGATCAGGAATTGCGCCCAAAGCGCTCGCCGTGCCAGCGAAGTTGCCAGATGTCTTCCCAGCGGATGTCAACATTTGGGTTCAACAGGCTCAAGACAGTCACCCAAGTATCCAGGCTGCTGCGCTTGCCGTCGACATTGCTAAGCTCGAAACTCAGAAAGCACAGGCTGGCGAGAAGCCCACGATTGACGCAACCGCGTCCTACGGTCTGAGCTACGGCGGCGGAAGTGCGACGAGTCGGCTCAACACGGAAAGCCGCAACGCAACCGTCGCCCTCGCGCTTACGTACCCCTTGTTCACAGGTTACGCCGCACAAAACCGCATTAAAGAAACACTGCAACTTGAAGAGAAGGCTCGTGGCGATTTGGAAGCTGCAAAGCGCTCTATTGCACAAGCCACTCGCACGGCCTACTTTGGCGTGCTTTCCGGCCAAGGTCAAGTCAAGGCACTCGAAGCGGCAGAGGCGAGCAGCCAGAGCGCCCTAGATGCTAACAAGCTGGGCTACCAAGTCGGCGTTCGGATCAATATCGATGTGCTAAATAGCCAAAGCCAATTGTTCCAAACCAAACGCGACCTCGCCAAGGCGCGCTATGACGTCCTTGTGGGCAGTTTGCGTCTGCGCCAAGCCAACGGCACACTCAAAGCAGACGACTTAGCGCCCGTCAACAGTTTATTGGTCCGTTAACAGATGCTGCGAATTCGATAGCATCTTGCGCTCGCAAATAAACACTTAATGACCCTTTCGGCTTTAAAAAGCCGAAATCACACAAGCGGCTTTCTAGCTTGCTTGGCCGTCAATCAGCTGCAAGCACTTCCGTTTCGGGCTTAGATTTGCCTTCTTTTTTCGGAAGTGGCTGGATACTGAGCGTAATCTTGTCATCGGCATCCGCATCTACGGTCACAATTCCGCCATCCACGAGCTTGCCAAACAGCAGTTCGTCAGCCAACGCCTTGCGAATCGTATCTTGAATCAGGCGCTGCATGGGGCGTGCACCCATGAGTGGGTCGAAGCCTTTCTTGGCGAGGTGTTTGCGCAGTGCATCGGTAAAAGTGACATCAACTTTCTTTTGATCAAGCTGGGTTTCCAATTGCAGCAAGAACTTGTCGA
>JANPAK010000031.1:0-7232 GCA_031429925.1 Variovorax sp. | reverse complement strand
CCTTGACAGCCGCTTCGCCGGTCTCAGTCCAGGACAGGTCAGACAGGTGCACCAAGCCGTCGATGCCAGCAGCCAAGCCAACGAACACGCCGAAATCGGTGATGGATTTGATCGGGCCTTTGACGCGATCACCGCGTTTGGTGGCGGCTGAGAATTCTTGCCACGGGTTGGCTTTGCATTGCTTCATGCCCAGAGAAATGCGGCGCTTGTCTTCGTCGATTTCCAGGACCATGACTTCAACTTCTTGGCCCATCGTCACCAGCTTGTTTGGCGCAATGTTCTTATTGGTCCAGTCCATCTCGGAGACGTGCACCAGGCCTTCGATGCCGGGTTCGATTTCCACAAATGCGCCGTAATCGGCGATGTTGGTGATCTTGCCAAACATGCGGGTTTGCGCTGGATAGCGGCGGCCCACGCCCATCCAAGGATCGTCGCCCATTTGCTTGAGGCCCAGAGAAACACGGTTTTTCTCGGTATCAAACTTGAGCACTTTCGCACTGATTTCTTGGCCAGAGGTCACCACTTCGGACGGGTGACGGACACGGCGCCATGCCATGTCGGTGATGTGCAGCAGGCCATCCACACCGCCCAGATCGACGAATGCGCCGTATTCGGTGACGTTCTTAACCACGCCCTTGACGATGGAGCCTTCTTTCAGGTTTTCCATCAGCTTGGCGCGCTCTTCGCCCATGCTGGCTTCTTTGACAGCGCGGTGTGAGAGCACCACGTTGTTACGCTTGCGATCAAGTTTGATGACTTTGAATTCGAGGGTCTTGTTCTCGTAAGGAGACAGATCTTTGATGGGACGGGTTTCGATGAGCGAGCCGGGCAAGAAAGCACGGATGCCGTTGACGAGAACCGTGAGGCCGCCCTTGACTTTGCCAGAGGTCACGCCGGTGACGAATTCGCCAGATTCCAGTGCTTTTTCCAGGCTGAGCCAGGAAGCGAGACGCTTGGCGGTGTCGCGAGAGAGGATGGTGTCGCCAAAGCCGTTTTCCACAGCGCCGATGGCCACAGAGACAAAATCGCCCACAGCGACTTCAAGAACACCTTGGTCGTTTTTGAATTCAGCGATGTCAATATAGGCTTCGTTTTTTAAGCCAGCGTTTACAACGACGTGGTTATGGTCAACGCGGATGACTTCGGCGGTGATCACTTCACCGGAGCGCATTTCGGTGCGCTTGAGCGATTCTTCAAAGAGGGCTGCGAAAGATTCAGACATGAGTTTTCCTGTTTGCGCAAGCAGCGAACAGCGACGGGATGTCGCTTCAAATTCGATAGCAATTAACGCAGGTTTTATGCGGGCTAGGCCGCGGTTAGGTTAAAAATCCGAGCAACCATGCGCATGCAGCGCGAAAGGAGTTGACCGGGGCTACTTTTTAGGTCGTGAAGATCACAAACCTAGCTTGCTGCGCCATTGGCTAAGGACAAATTCCACCGATTGATCGATGGTCTGATTCGAGTTGTCCAAGAGCACAGCATCTTCTGAAGGCTTGAGTGGCGCGGCACTGCGAGAAGAATCTCGCAAATCCCTTGCTTCTAAATCCGTCAGAAGGAGTCCAAGTTTAGCAGAAATTCCCTTTGAAATCAACTGCTTATAGCGCCGCTCGGCGCGTGTGGTGGCGCTTGCCGTGAGGTAAATCTTCAGCGGCGCAGCAGGGAAAATCACCGTGCCCATGTCTCGCCCGTCAGCCACCAGACCAGGCAGGCGAGCAAAACTGTGCTGTAAGGCAGTGAGCGCAGCACGCACCGCCGGAAAGACAGAGACTTTGGATGCGCCGATGCCCATCTCTTCGCTGCGAATCAGCTCGGAGACATCGTCTTCGTTGAGCAATACGCTCTGGCCTTCAAACACCACGGGCAGGCGCGTCGCAATTTTCACCAGGGCAGCTTCATCATCCCAAGCGACGCCTTGCTGCTTGGCGGCCAAAGCAGTCAGCCGGTAAAGTGCACCGGAATCGAGATAGTGAAAACCCAGTTGCTGCGCCACGTGGCTGGCCAGCGTGCCTTTACCGGAAGCTGTGGGGCCGTCCACGCAAATCACTGGCACGCTGCGCGGCTCGACGACGGCGAACAAGGTCTCGAAATAATCGGGGAAGGTTTTGGCAACGCATTTGGGATCTTCTATGCGCAGGGCTACGCCAGCGGGATTGAAGGACGCAAGCGAGAAACACATGGCAACGCGGTGGTCATCGTAGGTGTGGATATTTGCGGGGCGCCATGCATCGGCGGCTGGTGGCGTGACGCTGATGAAATCACTGCCCTCAACCACGTCGGCACCTAGTTTGCGCAGTTCAGTAGCCATCGCGGCGATTCGGTCAGTCTCTTTGACACGCCAACTGGCGATGTTGCGTAGCGTGGTCGTTCCGTCGGCATAGAGCGCCATCACTGCCAACGTCATTGCCGCATCAGGAATGTGATTGCAATCCAGCTCGATCGGCCGCAAAGGCCAAGCTGCGCGGCTGATCTCAAGGTGATTGGTGCCGCTCGTGATTCGAGCGCCCATCGATCTAGCCGCGTCAATAAAGCGAATATCACCTTGAATGGAGTTTTCACTCAAACCTTCAATGCGGATTGTGCTGTTTTCGCCGGTACCTATTGCGCCAAGCGCTATAAAATAGCTAGCAGATGACGCATCGGCCTCGACCCAGATTTCCTCCGGTGATTGGTAGCTCGCACCGCCGACGATCGTAAAGCGTCTCCACCCATCGCGCTGCACAAGAATGCCAAACTTAGCCAGCAGGTTGAGTGTGATTTCGATGTAAGGTTTGGAGATCAACTCGCCAATGACCTCGACATGAATGTCTTGCTTGGCAACCAACGGAAGGGCAAGCAAAAGCGCCGTGAGGAACTGGCTGGACACATCACCGCGCACGGCAATGGGAGCATCAAGCTTGAAGCTCGCTTGGCCGACACGCAAAGGTGGAAAACCATCGTTTCCGGTGTAATCGATTTGACAGCCTAGCTGTCGCAAGGCGTCCACCAGATCGCCAATGGGCCGCTCGTGCATGCGCGGTACGCCCGACAGCGAGAAATCGCCGCCGAGCACGGCAAGCGCTGCAGTGAGGGGTCGCATCGCCGTCCCGGCGTTACCCAAAAACAGCTTGGCCGGGCTTTGCGGTGCCCTTCCCCCCAATCCCGTGATCGCCACATCCGTGTTCACCCCGCCCACATCGCGCTGCACTCGGCAGCCCAGTTGCTCGAGCGCGGTCAGCATCACACGGGTGTCGTCGGAGTCAAGCAGATCGTGAATCAACGTGCGCCCACTTGACAAGGCGGCCAACAGCAGCACCCGATTTGAAATACTTTTGGAGCCGGGCAAATGCAAGACGCCGCCGGCGCTTTGCAAGGGTGGCAGGTCTAGGAAAGCCGTGGCGAACATGCTGAGCGAGGCTGCGTCATTTACGCGAAGTCATTTTCCACTGCGCGCGGGTCATGCTGGCTCTGTCAATTTCGTGCTCTAACTGCTCCACTTGTTCATCCATCATCAATCGCTCAAGCGCGTGCAGCGCTTTTTGAAACTGGCGAGACTGCGCAAGCAACTCTTGCCGGTTGGCCATCAGCACATCGGTCCAAAGCTTCGAATCACTAGCGGCAATGCGCGTGAAGTCACGAAAACCCATGCCAGCCAAGCTTAAATATTCCCGCCCGTTGGACTGGTCCGTGATGGCATTCATCATGGCGAACGCGATCAAGTGCGGCAAGTGACTCACTGCAGCGTACGCGGAATCGTGAGCCTCTGGCGACATTTTCAACACTTGGCATCCGAGTGCTTCCCAAAGTGCTGTGGCTTTTGCAAGCTGGACGGTTTGCGTGCGGTCAATGGGCGTGAGAATGACTTGCTTGTTGTTGTAGAGAGTTACGTCTGCGTGCTCCACGCCCGACAGCTCTTTCCCTGCAATTGGATGGGCAGCGATAAACACGCCGACCTGATCCTTCAGCACCCTTCGCGCTGCATCCACAACGTTGCGCTTGGTAGAGCCTACGTCCATCACGAGCGTGCTTGGCGTAATGATGTGCTTGATGCTCTTAAGAGTCGCCTCCGTCGCGGCAACGGGTACAGCAATCAACACCAAATCTGCCCCGGACGCCGCTAGCAACGCCGATGACGCTTCGACGTCGATCACGCCCATTTGCATTGCCTTGTGAGTCGTCGAAGGCGATTTGCTATATCCGACAACGCGCTTGACCAGACCGGCTTTTTTCATAGCAAGTGCAAACGATCCACCCATCAAACCACAACCGATCAATCCGAGTTGCTCAAACATGTTGGTCTCTAAAACAAAGGCGTTAGGCACTGACGGGATAGGATCCCAGCAGCTTGAAGTAGGCGCAAAGTGTACGCAACTCGGCCAATGCCGCAGCGACGTGGGGTTCTTGCGCATGACCCTGGAGATCAATGTAGAAATAGTATTCCCACTGACCAGTGCGGGCCGGCCGTGATTCAAAGCGCGTCATCGATACGCCATGCCTCTTAAGGGGTACCAGCAGGTCATGCACAGCGCCGGGCTTATTCGGCACGGAGATGATCAGGCTCGTGCAATCTTTCCCGCTGGCGTTCGGAGTAGGAGTCGTCTCGGGCAGAGCGATGATGCAAAACCGCGTGCGATTGTAGGCATCATCCTGGATCGCATGACTCACGATATGCAAGCCAAAAATGCTGGCAGCACGCTCGCCAGCCAGGCCCGCCCAATTGGGGTTGGTCGTGGCCAATCGCGCGCCTTCCGCGTTGCTAGAGACTGCTTTGCGCTCGGCATGGGGCAAATGCTTGGTCAACCATTCTTGGCATTGCGCCAGCGCCTGCGGATGCGCAGCCACCACTTCAATGCCTTCTAAGCTCTGGGTTTTGCGCAGCAAATGATGACGCACCATCAGGCTGACTTCACCAACGATATTCGCAGGCGTTTGCAGTAGCAGATCAAGACTGCGCGTCACTGGTCCTTCGGTCGAGTTTTCAACGCCCACCACACCGAAATGCGCAGAACCAGCGGCAGTCGCTTGAAACACCTGGTCAAAATTGGCGCAATAAATCAACTCCACGCTAGAGCCGAAAAACTCCAGCGCCGCCTGCTCGCAAAACGTGCCTGCTGGCCCGAGCACGGCTACGCGTTGCGCCGCCTCTAAGCTTCGGCAGGCCGACATCACTTCGCGCCAGATGTGGCTGATGTTGTCAGCCTTCAGGGGGCCGGCATTCACGCCCTGCAACTGACGGATGACTTGCGCCTCTCGCTCAGGGCGATAGACTGCCGAGCCGTCCAACCGCTTGATCTCACCAACCTCGCTTGCGAGTCGCGCACGGCAGTTAAGCGCGGCCAGCAGCTCGCGATCGACGGCATCAATCTGTTGGCGCAAATCTTCAAGCGTTTTTAAGGTCATTTTGGGCTCTAGCTTTTATAGGTCGTGCGCAAAGCGCTATTTAAATAGCAGCAACCTCTATGCCGGATCTTCCGGCATATCTGCTACGCCGTCGTCCGGCGCAGTGGCCTCGCCTTCGGCCACACCTGCTGCATCGTTTTCCACAATGCGCTGCAAACCGCTGAGCTTGGAACCGTCGTCTAAGCCGATCAACGTCACGCCTTGCGTAGCGCGGCCCAGCTCACGGATTTCGCTTACACGGGTGCGCACCAGCACGCCCTTGTCGGTGATCAGCATGATCTCGTCGTCGGCGTGCACCAGCGTAGCGGCAACGATCTTGCCGTTGCGCTCGCTTTGCTGAATCGCAATCATGCCCTTGGTGCCGCGGCCATGGCGGGTGTATTCTTGAATGTTCGTGCGCTTACCGAAACCGTTGGCTGTTGCGGTGAGAACGCTTTGCTGCTCGTCTTCCGCAACAAGCAATGCAATCACACTTTGGCCCTCTTCCAACATCATGCCACGCACACCGCGCGCTTGTCGGCCCATGGGGCGCACGTCATTCTCATCAAAGCGAACTGCTTTGCCGCCGTCACTAAACAGCATCACATCATGCTTGCCGTCCGTCAGTGATGCCCCAATCAAGAAGTCACCCTCATCCAAATCAACCGCGATGATGCCGCCTTTGCGGGGGTTGGAGAATTCATCAAGCGCGGTCTTCTTCACTGTGCCAAGACTGGTCGCCATGAACACATAGTGATCCGCTGGGAATTTGCGGTTCTCGCCCGTCAAAGCGAGCACCACGTTAATCTTCTCTCCCTCTTGCAGGGGGAACATGTTCACAATCGGCCTGCCGCGTGAGCCGCGTGAGCCTGCCGGCACTTCCCACACCTTGAGCCAATACATGCGGCCTCGGTTGGAAAAACAGAGCAAATAATCGTGCGTGTTAGCAATGAAGAGTTGCTCAATCCAGTCGTCTTCTTTGGTCTGCGTGGCCTGCTTGCCACGGCCGCCGCGCTTTTGGGCACGGTATTCTGAGAGCGGCTGACTCTTGATGTAACCGGAATGGCTGAGCGTGACCACCATGTCGGTGGGCGTGATCAAGTCTTCAGTCGACATATCCTGCGCGTTGTGCTCAATCTCAGAGCGGCGCGCGCCCAGTTTGGTTTGCCCGAACTCAGTCTTGATTGCGACCAACTCATCGCTAATGATGGCGCCAACGCGTTCGGGTTTGGCCAGAATATCCAGCAAGTCGTCAATGACGGCCATGACCTCTTTGTATTCGGCGACGATTTTGTCTTGCTCTAAGCCAGTCAAGCGCTGCAAGCGCATGTTCAAGATTTCTGTGGTTTGCGCTTCAGATAGGCGATACAAACCGTCTTTTTGCAGACCAAACTCGCGCTCCAAACCATTGGGGCGATAGTCATCGGCACTGATGACACTGCCATCGGCCTTGGCTCGTGTCAGCATCTGCTTGACGATCTGTGAATCCCAGGTCTTGCTCATCAACTCGGCCTTGGCCACAGGCGGCGTCGGCGCATTGCGGATGATTTTGATGAACTCATCGATATTGGCCAAGGCGACTGCCAAGCCTTCGAGCAAATGACCCCGATCGCGCGCTTTGCGCAGCTCAAACACCGTACGACGTGTGATCACTTCACGGCGATGCAGCAAGAAGACGCTGATCAGTGTTTTCAGATTGCACAGCTTAGGCTGACCATCAATCAACGCGACGGTATTCACGCCAAAGGTATCTTGTAGCTGCGTGAGCTTGTAAAGATTGTTGAGGACCACTTCGGGCACTTCACCGCGCTTGAGCTCGATCACCAAGCGCATGCCGGATTTGTCCGACTCATCCTGAATGTGCGAGATGCCTTCCA